>JAAFHO010000189.1 GCA_013297575.1 Chitinophagales bacterium | reverse complement strand
CGCTAATTTACCCGTCAGTGCATCCGAGGCGCGCCAATTGGTCGATAAACAACTTAACTTGACCAGTACAGTGACCGACGAAACCAACCAATTAATGGTTTTGCACCACGAAAACAAAAATTATTTGGTACACCATATCGTCTTTTTGGCAGAACAGCCATTTGGTGAATGGGATGCTTATGTAGATGCGCGCACAGGCACAATCCTGAAATTAGAAGATGCTAGTTTGTTCCACAAATCGGAACACGAAGAACCGAATATACCTGCGGCGACTAATATGTTGTGGGTATTACCTCCTGCTGTCAATGGTGCAGGGTTGATCTTCGAACCCGATCCACTTTCTTCTGCCGTAGTAGCATACGGTGGTAATTACGCAGATAATACTGACGCTACCAATCCATCTTTGGAAGCGCAGCAATTCACTGTTGATTTGTTGGATATTACCTTAACGGGTTCTACCTATTCGCTGGTAGGGCCTTATGCCGTGATTCAAGATTTTGAGGCACCAAATAAGGGTTTGTTTACGCAAAATAGTGCTAACTTTAATTTTAACCGCTCTCAGGATGGATTTGAGGCCGTCAATACCTACTACCATATCGACAATATGATGCGTTACCTTAATCTTACATTAGGGGTAACCATTATGCCTTATCAATACGCAGGAGGCGTTCGGTTTGATCCCAGCGGCTTGAGTGGTGCCGATAATTCACATTATGTAAGTAGTAGTGGCAGGTTGGCTTTTGGCGAAGGTGGTGTGGACGATGCGGAAGATGCCGATGTGGTGGTACACGAATTAGGACATGGTATCCACGATTGGATCACATCAGGTGGGTTATCACAGGTGAATGGATTGAGCGAAGGTAGTGGAGACTACTGGGCGGGTTCGTACAGCAGATCGGTAGGCAACTGGACGAGTAGCGATCCCGCTTATAACTGGACGTTTAACTGGGATGGGCATAATCCCTTTTGGGGGGGTAGGGTATTGAACTATACGGCGATATATCCCGGTGGATTGGTGAATGCCATCCATACCGATGGCCAAATATGGGCAACAGCTATGATGAATGTTTGGAACGATATTGGCCGCGAAAAATCGGATAAAATTTTCTGGTTGGGCTTGGATGTCACCAATAGCAGCACCAATCAAAATGATGCCGCCAATGCGGTATATCAAGCGGCCATCAATCTAGCATATAGTTATGCCGATCGTTTGGCCATACGCACACGATTTGTTGCCGCAGGATATACGATACCAGCGCTACCGCCAGCACCTGTGGAATTGGTTCGTTTTCAAGCAAAACGAGCAAGCGACGATGTACTATTAACATGGACAACAGCCAATGAGCAGCAGAACGACTTTTTTACGGTAGAAAAATCGTCCGACGGTAGAAATTTTGAAGTGCTGGGTACCAAAAAAGGCGCGGGCACAGCACAGGTGGAAAATAACTATTCCATGACCGATTTTGAACCCTTGGATGGTGTAAATTACTACCGTTTGAAGCAAACTGATTTTGACAAGAATAGTGCATATTCCCCAATAGTATCGGTGCGGTTTAATGCTACAAATACATTGTTTACGTACCCTAATCCCGCGAGCGAAAGCATCACCATCGTACATCCTGAAACCACTGGAATGATTGCTATCTATGATATCAATGGTCGTCTCGTATTGACACAAATGGTGACCGAAACCACAGCAAAAACAGGTACTGTAGTCCCACTTTCGGGACTGGCAACTGGTATGTACTCCATACAAATGGTGGCCGAAGGACAGGTATTAACAGGAAAGTTTTATCGTTCCTCACAATAGGCTAGACTTCTATAAATTTATTAAAAACACCCTATTGATACTTGTGAAATGGTACAATAGGGTGTTTTTTTGACATTTTCGTTAAGGAACGTGAAAATAATAAGTTGTTATTTTTGGCTAGATTAGTTTTTGCTCAGACAAGTATCTTTTAGTGCGAATAGTGGGGCTATTTAAACGAAAAGATAGGCAGTATGGGTGAAAAGAAATCAGCCAAAAGTGACAAGTTATTGTTTTCTCGTTCCTATAAATAATGACCCAAATAAAAAAACTTACCTTCTTCTTAAATGTTAACTATGTTTGCAGGTCATAAATAACACAAAAAAACCGTGACAGCCCAACCCCGCGACATTTTACAACAATATTGGGGCTATGCCAATTTCCGGCCCATGCAGGACGATATTATCCAATCCGTATTGGATGGAACAGATACCCTTGCTTTGTTGCCTACCGGCGGCGGTAAATCGTTGTGCTTTCAAGTCCCAGCCCTTTGTAAAGAAGGTATAACGATCGTTGTTTCGCCGTTGATCGCCCTGATGAAAGACCAAGTGTATAACCTCAAAAGAAGAGGGATTCCGGCAGTGGCTATTTTTTCGGGTATGCGCAAGCAAGAAATTGATATTGTTTTTGAAAATGCTTGTCAAGGGGCTTATAAACTGCTCTATATGAGTCCCGAACGCCTAAAAACAGACTTGGCTCAAGCACGGCTCTTGCGTATGAATGTCAATTTAATCGCCATTGATGAAGCGCATTGTATCAGCCAATGGGGGTATGATTTTAGGCCTCCTTACCTCCAAATTGCCGAAATTAGAGCATTGCTCCCTGGCGTGCCAGTACTTGCCCTTACCGCTACGGCAACGCCAACTGTAGCACAAGATATACAAGACAAATTAGATTTCAAAAACCAAAAAGTTTTTCAACAAAGTTTTTTCCGCGACAACTTATCCTACGCTGTTTTATATGAAACCAAAAAATACGATAAACTAATTGATATTCTTCAAAAAGTACCCGGTTCGGGTATTATCTATATGCGAAGTAGGGGCGATACCCAAAAAATATCGGATTTGCTTCGAAAAAAGGGAATTTCCTCCGATTTTTACCACGCTGGATTAAGCCTTGAAGACCGAAACAAAAAACAAGAGGCTTGGATCAAAGGCAATCCACGTATTATGGTATGTACCAATGCCTTTGGAATGGGTATTGATAAACCAGATGTACGATTGGTCGTACACCTCACTTTGCCTGATAGTTTGGAGGCTTATTTCCAAGAAGCAGGCCGCGGCGGGCGCGATGGTAAAAAATCGTATGCCGTACTGCTATACACTGAAACGGATGCCGACCAGTTGCGCAAATTTTTTGAAGCCTCGTATCCGTCATTTGATTTGATCCGACGTATATATCAGGCATTGGGCAGTTATTCCCAAATTGCTATTGGAAGTGGGGTAGGGGAGAGCGTCAATTTTGATTTCCAACAATTTTGCCATACCTATAAACTGGAGCAACCTGTTGCCCATGCTGCATTGCGATTGTTAGAACAGGAGGGTTGGATTGCGCAAACAGACGCGGCCGCTACGGCATCCAAATTGCTGATTAAATGCAATCGTGAAACGTTATACGATTACCAAATTCGGAATAAGCAAGCAGACGCTGTCATTAAAGTTTTGCTCCGGCAATATCCAGGTATCCAACATGATTTTATAGAAATTAGCGAAGGTACAATTGCCAATTTGCTAAAAACACCGCTAGAAAACGTACTAAAGGTAATCCATCATGCTGAAAAAGAAAATATATTGGATTACTACCCACGGAATGAAAAGCCACAGGTTACTTTCTTCCGGGAAAGGGTAACGGCTGAAAATCTGAGTATTGACTTGGAGAAATTTAATTTTAGACGAGAAAATGCCTATAAGCGAGTAGAATCATCCATCCTGTATGCCGAGCGTAAGCATTGTCGAAGTAGGCAATTACTCGCGTATTTTGGAGAAATGCGCTCCGAAAAATGTGGTATTTGTGATGTATGTACTGGCCGCAACGAAGCAGATCTCAATGAGGAAACACTTCAAGCCTATCAAAGAAAAATTACAGATTTACTCAAAGTAGAGCCATTGCCATTTGAAGAAATACTAAAGGCATTTTCACCTAAAAAACACGAGACTGTGACCGCTGCATTAAGTTATCTTTGCGAGGAAGGTATCTTGCAGGAAAGCGATGAGTGCTTTAGAATAGTTCAATAATACCTATTTGTTTCGTACGAGCACCAAAAAAAAGCCGCCCCGAAATCATTCGGAGCGGCTCATGACAGTAATAAAAGAAAATTTGGTAGTAGTGTTACACGCTTTTATAGACAAGTGCCACCTTTCAATAGATATTGATTGGGAGCGGGATTAATAAGTTGCAGATGATAAGTATCGCAAAAACTAGCCAAGGCTTGTTTTATATCGTTTGAGACCTTAGGTGATGTATATTCACATTGGAGTAATTGTTGGTTTTCAAGTTGAATCTTAATATTAAAATAAGATTCAAAATCAGCAATGACTTGCTTCAATGGTACATTTATAAATTCCAAATAACCAGATTGCCATGCCATTTCGTTAAAGGATGGAGCAGGACTTACGGATATATCATTAGACGATTTTTCGTGGAATGCATTTTTACCTGCTGCCACAACTTGGCCATTCTTAGAACCATCCAAATCAAATCGTACTTTACCTGTTTTTACCAGTAGTGAAGTACCCTTTTCGGTTTGTTTTACATTAAAACTTGTACCAAGTACTTCTAACCGTTCGCCAGATTTTGTAATTACACAGAAATGCCGCTGTTTGTCAAAAGTGACTTCAAAGTAAGCTTCTCCATCTAATGTAACGCAGCGTAAATCTTTATCAAAAATTTGGGGGTAAGTAATTTGGCTACCTTTTCTTAGCCAAACTTTAGTACCATCCGGTAACGTAACTTCTTTTTTGTCCAACTGCTCCGCGCTTACCGTAGCAGTTGCGACTTCGGGTGTTTTCCAATTGTTGTAACCCCAAACAGCACAAAGTAAAAAGGCAATTGCCGCTGCCATACGCGCTAGTTGGCCATAAGCAAAACCGAAAACCGTTTTTGGCTTACGTGCGGTTGTTTCAATTTGGAGCATTACTTTATCAAAAGCAGCATCTACATCGGGGTTAAGTTCTTCCCTTGGACTCAAATCCTGAGCATTATCCCAAATAGATTGGTAAGATGTCGCGATTTGACGATGTTCTTGATCTGCTTCCAGCCATTCATTCAAATGTGCTAACTCTTCCGCAGTGATATCACCGTTAAAGCGTTTTACAAGGAGCGAAATGAATACTTGATATTGCATAATTAATAAGTTACGCTTTAAAGACAGGATTGGGAAAAAAATCCCCTATTGCCTAAATGAATTTTTTTATGACTAATAAGAGTAGCATCAACGCATTGGAACTACCCAGCATTGCTTCTTTAATCAGTCTTAATGCTTTAGTCATGTGGTTTTCGATAGTTTTTGGGGTAATATCCAGTTTTTCTGCGATTTCTTTGTGCGAAAACCCTTCAAAACGATTCAGTGTAAAAACAATTCTACATTTTTCAGGAAGTTGATTGATGGCTTCATGCAATTGTAGTTCCTGCTGATCTTTTTCTTGTCTGTACTCTTTTTCCTCCGCAGAAGTGTCGAGCAATTCGGATTCCCAATTGTCGGGCTCACTAAAAATAAACCTTTTTTGTGTGCTGATATAATTCAGCGCTCCATTAATACCCGCTCTGCGTAAATACGATGATAAAGAAGTATGGATATCCAATTTGCTGTGGTTATTCCACAATTTTACAAAGACAGCTTGTGCTATATCTTCGGAGTAGGTGGCATCGTCTATATATTTGTAAATGACATTTACCACCATCTTATAGTGCCGTTTGAAAACCAAGTTAAACGCAGGCAAGTCACCTAACGTTAAGCGTTTTGCCAGTATTTCATCGGAGAGTAAATCTATTTCTTTCATACCTATATGCAAAGGTCGTATTTTTTTTTATTTTTACTAGGGGATTTCTAAAGAATAATTGTCTTCAAGGGGTAAAATGTTTTTTTTTAATCCTTATAATTTAATTTAATCGACTATTCGTATAATTCTTATGACTATTAGTAAATCTCCATTGCCCTCTATAGAAAATAATATGTTGTTTTCTATTTTAACAAAAGAGGAAAAAATACTCCTAAACCAAACGTCTTCGGTTTTTATTTTTGGTAAAAATGATGCCATTTACGAACCCGGCCACAATGCTAACAAAGCCTACACCATTACAAAAGGCTCCGTAAAAGTGACGATCCACTCTGAAAAAAAGGATATCATTAAGTATATGGTGCGACCGGGTATTTTATTTGGCGAATCTTTCCTCACAGGTGAACTGTTGCGTCGCGATTATGCTTACGCCATGGAAGAAAATACCGAAATTATTGAGTTGGACGCTCAAACCTTAATCACTATTTCCAGTAAAAATTTCGCTTTTGCACAATCGTTACTCCATTTCCTGGGTGACCGCTTGCGCTATACCGAACACCAGTTGGAGCGCGTGGTACTCAAGGATTCTAAAAGCCGAATCTTAGAATACTTGCACCAAATGGGCATGGAACAAGGACGACTCGTTGGTACAGAAACATTGGTCAAGCATAATATGACCCACCAAGATATCGCAGATGTGACCGGTACGAGCCGCCAAATGGTAACTGCAGTACTCAATCAACTCAAACGCGAAAACATTCTGTACTTTAATAGAAAAAAAATACTCTTTAGGGATCTTAATACACTCCCGCAAGCGTCATAGATAATTCCTCATTTGAATGGATTTTGTTAAATAAAAGGAGGCGGTACACGATGGTGTGTCGCCTTTTTTTTGGTGCGCCCTTCAATACTGGCCATAGTGCGTAGGCTGACATCGACAATATCGGCCAAGTCCGCTCTTTTCAATTTTAGTTCATCGCGTGCTACTTGTATATTATTGCCGAGTGCTTTGGCGTTAAATTTTTTGGTATCCAGATTAAAATGTAAAATTTTGTGAGATAAATGTGTTTTAAAAATAAAATACATTTATTTTAAATGTGTTAAAGTGTAATTTTTTTTCTAATCTTTATTGTTAAGTGCCGTACATTTGTGACATGAATTTTCTTGCAATATCTTTCATTTATTAAAACACACTTCACTCTAATTAATTGCTTCGTTTTTATATTATACCCTTGTGCGTTAGGCCGATGTACTTAATATGGCATAAATTCGATTACAATTTTAACATTCAACCACTTTACAATTTCTAGTTGTGGCCTTTGTGTCAACAACATTAAACCATTTAATTAATATGTATCGACTCCACTTTTTTTTATTGCTGCTACTAGCGGCTTACAATCCTCGTGCCCAAGCACAAGGCTCCATACGGCTCATCACCACCAACGAAAATACCGCGAGGTTGGTAAAGTCCGACCCAGAGTATGCAAACCGACAATCTGATTTGGAAGGGTATATCCGATCTTATAAGGATGACAATACCTTTGCGGCAACTGCGCCAACAATCCCTATTGTTTTCCATATCCTGTATAATTCGGATGAAGAACTCATTGAATTGGATCAGGTTTTTAAACAAATAGAGGCACTTAATCGGGATTTTGGGACGGAGGAAAATAGACAGGACACCTAAATTTTGGATGAACATAACTACTTGCAAAAACAATCTTTTGCTGGTTTACAGTTCTGTTTGCCTGAAACAGATGAAACAGGATTGCCAACTACAGGTATTGTCTATTATAAAACAGATAAATCCGAATGGAGTACTGACGATGCCATTAAATTCAAGGAATCGGGTGGTATTTCTCCTTGGGATACACAGCGATTTTTGAATATATGGGTAGGCAAAATGGCACATGGCATAGGCGGATACGCCCAAATGCCCGCAGGTGAAGCCACTACCGACGGTATTGTTATCGACTACCAATTGTTTGGCAACCATTCCACTGAAAAACAGCCATACAGCGAAGGTAAAACCCTCACCCATTTAGTGGGTAATTACTTAGGGTTGTACAGTTTATGGGGTACAGGTGTGGAGTGTTCTGACGATAAAGTATATGACACACCTATCCACAATTCACCCAATTTTGGTGTACCCTCGCAAGGTCATATCAGTCTTTGCGCAGGATACTCTGGTGAAATGTGGATGAACTTCATGGATTGCACCGACGATTCCTTGCGTACCATGTTTACGCAAGGCCAGCGAGAAAGGATGTACGCAGTTTTAGACAAAAATGGTATCCGTTCTAAGTTGCTTGAAACACCCGTAAAATGCGGGGTACAAGCCAAGTTTGAACGCTCTACAGAAAGCACTAGCGGAGGCAATATACAAGTGACTGCATTTCCTAATCCTGCCAGTGATATGGTATTTGTTCAGACCATAGGGGCAGGACAGGCCGATATTCGGATGGATGTATTTGCGCATTCTGGTCAAAGGATTTTATTCAACGATCGCGTCACACAAGATGCTGCTTTTGAATGCGCCACTTGGCCTAATGGCCTCTATTATTTAGTCTTTTCAAAAGAAGGTAAAACGATTTCCACTCAAAAAATATCTATCCTTCACTAAACACAAATCCTTAATTAACAATATTATGCAATACATTAAGCAATTGTTCGCTCTGACGGTTGCCCTGATATGCTTGTACCCACTTGGATTGATGGCGCAACCTACCAATAGTTTTTCTGGAGATGTTAGTATGGCTTCCCCTAATGCTGCTTCTCTTGGTAAATATACCGATATACCTGTAAGTTATTTTACTGGAGTACCTCAAATTGGTGTACCGATTTATACTGTGGAAGAAGGCCCACTAAAACTGCCTATTTCTTTATCATATCATGCTTCGGGTGTAAAACCCAATGAACCCTCCAGCTGGGTAGGTACGAACTGGAGTCTAAATGCTGGTGGTATTATTACAAGAACGGTCATTGGCAAACCTGATGAAAGCCAGTTCGGCTATATCAATCAAGGGCATTTGTTAACAGGTGACCCAACCAGTCCATCTGATATTCAGTCGGATTTAGAGCCTGATATATTTTCTTTTAATTTTAATGGCTATTCCGGTCGCTTCTTTATTGTTACAGAAAACACAATAAAAACGATTAAATTTATTGAAAAGACAGATGTAAAAGCTACCGTAATG
>JAAFHO010000188.1 GCA_013297575.1 Chitinophagales bacterium | reverse complement strand
AGGGACTCGATTTGCCGCTTTAGTTCTCGTACCGACCACCCTCCTCGAATGCTTTCGATTTCGTAGAAGGCACGTTGGAGGGGAGTAGCGCAGGTCAAAATCAAGGTAAAATGAGAGAATGAAAGGCTTGAAAGTAGTTTTTCTGGAGGCGGACTCAATTGGGCAATCACTGATTGCCCAATTCCAACTAACTGATTGTCAGATGATTGTAATTTGGCAGACACTGTCTGCCAAATTGAAGCGGCTTGCTTTTCTGGCAATTTGGCAGCCACTGGCTGCCAAATTGGATTGGTTTCCAAATACTGGGCAATCGGGTTGGCAAGTTGCGGGTAGGTCAAATAAAACTGGCGATACAGCCGCAAGTTTCGGTAGGAAAAACTTGTTTGCTGCATTGCTCCAGCAAGTTTTTCCAAAATCTGTTCGCCATACGCCGCTCGGTCAGCCCCGTTCTGCTGAAACTCGACGATATAAAACCCAAATAGCCAATTCCGCATGGTCAAAAACCGGTTAACGGATTTACCTGCTTCGGTTTTAAAATGCAGGTCTAAGGTCTCGAGGGTGGATTGAAGGGCAGTGAAGTTCATCATAGTAGTAAAATTTAATGGGGCAAAAATATGTTTATCGTTTTTCTCTACCAAATTTTTAAAACAAAAAATTTAATTTTTATAAAAAAATAAAACAATTATTGTTTTTTTATTTGGTTTGAATACGAAATACTGTGCCTTCTCCGCAACACCATCCTATGGCTTTTGCTGGTTTTCCTAGCAGTGGGCGTGGACCCGACTGAGTTGGGAACATCGCCATTTTTCATTTTTGTACCTTGTTTTTAATGATACCGGAAGTGATTGCGAAGGTGCATTGGATGCGGCAGTTTTGAGCATTCTGTTAATTTCAAATTTTTCAATCTCTGGGGTACTTTAGGCTCGGATCATTTTATAGCAACGGATTTTAATCCTTTAATTGATTGTATCATTTTGTCACACATGACGAAATATGGGCCGTGCCTACGGCGCTCAACTGGTTGCGTAACATTTAGGCGGATTGAAATCCGCCCCTACAATATTGTTCGAGCCTACGGCTCTGGATGGTGCGCCGCTTGGCAAGCGGATTTGATATTGGCGAACCGCTACGACATGATTATTGTCTATTTCGCGTGATTTGAACATGGCGCGGATTGAAATTCGCCCCTACAATATCGTCCAAGCCCCCACCCCTCACCCAAACCCCGCATCCATCATTCGAATCACCGCATCCATCATTCGAATCACCGCCTGCATATCTCTAGTCTCAAATCGTTGAATTAAACCCAAAACCTGCCGTAACAACCACGTTTTGGGCTGAATGATATGCTCCGACAAAGCCACTAAAACGGTTGAAGCCGTCTTGAGCACAGGCGCAGGATCGGGCGCAAGGTGCAATAAGGTAGCCGTTTGAAAAGCCTGTGTTCTTGCTTTTTCTATACTAAAATTGATCAGTCGTTCATCTGAAGTCTGGCCCATCCAATCCAACAGAAATAAGCACGGCGACACGCCTCCAAGGCTATTCAACATACTACGGGTCAGATCGGCCAATATATCATTCACCCGATCGAAATCTGCCCGAATACCATTGATGTCTTTCCCCGCCGCAAAATGGTGCGTTGTAATCGCTAAATCATAATTAATATGCGCACTCATCCCCAATAAGATGTGTTGAAGGAACGTAAGGGAGGTACGGCTTTGATCCAATGCAATGCGCCAAACATCGGAGACTGGCACGCCTGCTTTATATCTTCGGTAGGCATCTAAGTAAAGATTGGCAAAAAAGACATCGAAATGCAACATGCGTTCGTTGTCTTCAAATGCCCCGAGTTCAATCTCTTTTTTGATCCGCTCTGTTGTTTTTTTGTAGATGAATGCAAACAAACAAAGGGCGTTGTTTTGAGCCAGCGATTCCGCTATAATGGCATCAATGTCTTTGATCACCTGATTTATGGGTGTGGTATCCATGTTCTGTGGGTATTGGATGGTTCAGTTGATTAGGAGGGATGGGAGGCTCAAAAACCTAAAATACAACCCAATCCAAACAAAATAAACCCGCTGCCCAAACTGGTCAAAATATACATCGCTGTGGCAAAATCCCCATTGTTGTGGAACAGAATCAGGTTAATGGCAAAACTGAGTCCCATCAGCAAAAAGCCAATAGCCAGACAGATGCGCCCGCGCTGGGAAAGTCGGCGGTATTTCTCTTTGACAAGTTGTGCGGCTTCTTGTGAGATTGGGTCGGGTGTGGTGTGGTGCGAAGATTCCATTTTTGTAATTTAATTTTATGAATAAAAGGTTTGGCCGCACAAAAATATAAAAAAAATGGAAAACAACGTGTAGAAAATTTATTTTTTGGATAAACTTAAGCCACCACCTCATTCCAAAAACAAATCATCCAAGGTCAAGACCGTTTCTATCACACCCGAACTGTGGATATTACCGTTCACACCATAAGTAGTTATCAGGGCGAGGCTGAGCCGTTTGCGGGTTTTGGTGGCCTCGGCAAAAGTCCACAGTTTGCGGCGCAATACTTCGGTTTGGTCTTTGGTGATGGTAATTTCTCCGTTGTAGAATTTTATTTCAAATATGTTGATGACATTGTCGGCACGGTCGAGCAAGAGGTCAATTTGTGCACCGCGCTGCTCGTCGGTCGCTTTTTTGTAGAAAGAAGATGAAATTGTATATACGCCACCGATACCCAATGCCTTTTTGATAGCGGGGATGTGTTTTAGGCACACCGTTTCGAAGGCATAGCCGCACCAGGTTTTATATTCCTGCGTTTGGCTAAGGTGTTGCCAAGTTCCGCTGCCGTCGTGTACTTTGTGTTCGATAAATTGCAGGAAAAAAAGGGAATATTCATCGGTCAGGCGGTAAAGCATATCCTTTTTTACTTTTCCAAATGGGTAATATGCGGTGATAAAACTCGATTGTTCCAGTTCTTCCAGCACCTTGGTCGTGTTGCCGTTTTCTGCTATTTTACCTATTTCCACGATCTTTTGGCGCGTAAGTCCCTGTTTGCTCGTCGAAAGCGCACGAATGATGGCCATGTGCTTTTCAGCATTTTCAAAAAGAGAAAAATACAGTTTTGAAAATTCGTCTTTCAGCAAGCTCGTATCAGAAAAACAGATCGCGTCCACGTTTTGAACAACACTTTTTCCCCCTTTTACTTCTTTCAGGTAATGCGGAATACCGCCCAATGCCATGTAGAGTTCCACAATTTCGTAATTGGTGAAATTGAACAGTTTATGCTGAAAATACTTTTTGGTTTCGACCAGCGTAAAAGGTTTTATGTAAATCCGGCGGGTGATGCGGTTGTACAGTCCGCCCGTATTGTTCACCAAGTTGTCTATCATCCAAGCGGCGGAAGAGCCGCAAAGCACAACTACCACATTTTTATTGACGGCAAAACTGTTCCAAAAAAAATCCAAACCTGTGATAAAACCCGAATCTTTTTTAGCCATCCAAGGTACTTCGTCCAAAAAAATGACGGTTTTCTGGTCTGTTTCTGCCAATTTTTTGTTCAGAATAGTGGTCAACAGCATGAATGCTCCCAACCAAGTACTTGCTTTTTCAATAGGTATATCGGATTGGGCATATTTGGACAAAGTAGCATTGAAATGCTCCAATTGTTCGGCGACTGTGGCATTTTGGAGACCAGTAATTTCAAAAATAAAGTCGTTTCCATACTCCTTTTTAATCAAAAACGTTTTGCCCACCCGTCGCCTGCCGATGACCGCAACCATTTCTGCTTCTGCCGATTGAAGTGCTTCTCTTAAGATTAACTTTTCTGCTTCGCGACCAATAAGTACTTGATTCATGTTGAAAAAATTTTATAACGAGCGAAAACTATTGTTTTAGTAGTAGTTTTCGCTGCAAAGATAAAAATTTTCAAGCGAAATGTATTGTTTTAATAATAGTTTTCGCTCTAAAAATAAAAAGCACCAAGCGAAATGTATTAAATTTTAGGTGCTTTTCGCTCAAGGCAAAAAACATCTTGAATAAAAAGTCATTTTTTGCCTCGAGTATTCTTAGTTTTAGTAATGATAAGTCCTCAAAAAACCACCAACATTTTATCCAAATTATGGCGCGCACTACAGTTTAACGTTCCTACATGCAGGAAGCATAAGACGACTTTAATATACCCTTTATCGACCAAAAAATCCTTTCAAACGCTTTCTAATCACGTTATAATAGTTTTTTGCTACTTTTGCCCGCCTCAATGCTCAATCGCGTATCATGGTAGCCATACAGACTCTTTACGAATATTATTTAGCACACCCGGTAGTAAGTACCGATTCCCGCCAAATCACCAGCGGATGCTTGTTTTTTGCCCTAAAAGGTGATAAATTTGACGGTAACCAATACGCCGAAAAAGCCCTTGCAGATGGTGCTGCATACGCCGTAGTGGACGACCCTTCTTTGGCGAATAAACCCGGTATGTTGCTCGTGGAAAACACCTTGACAGCCTTACAGCATTTGGCGAGGCACCACCGCCGTGCTATCCAAATCCCCGTTATTGGTATTGGCGGTTCTAACGGAAAAACGACGACTAAAGAACTCGTTTCGGCTATTTTGAGCAGCCATTATCCCTGCCATTTTACCAAAGGCAATTTTAATAACCATATCGGTGTGCCGCTTACCTTGCTTGCTATGCCCAAAGATACCGAGGTGGCGGTGATTGAAATGGGAGCCAATCATCCGGGCGAAATTGACGAATTGTGCCAAATTGCCGAGCCGACGCACGGCCTCATCACCAATATTGGCAAAGAGCATTTGGAGGGTTTTGGATCGCTCGAAGGTGTAAAAAAGGCCGAAGGTGAACTGTTTCGATACCTCGCGCGTACGGGAGGATGCGCCTTTGTGAATGCTTCTGAGAAATACCTTAATTCCATGGCGCGCTCCAATAAACGCAGGGTAACTTACGCCGCTTCGGATACTTTGCACGAATTGCAAGCGACCTTTGTAGAAGTGCAATTGTTGCGCCAAACGCCTTTTGTCGAGGTGGCCTTTGTGGGCGAAAACAACAGACCCATACAGTTGCAAAGTAAATTATTTGGTCGCCACAATTTTAATAATATCATGTCGGCGATTGCGTTGGGTATGTATTTTAAAGTACCTGCGGCAAAGATAAAAACGGCTATTGAAGCGTATATTCCGACCAATAACCGCTCGCAAATCGTCGAAAAGGACAGCAATACCATTATCCTCGATGCCTACAACGCCAACCCTTCGAGCATGGAGGCGGCTCTGGATAGTTTTGCCGCGATGGATGCCCAATATAAAGTAGCCATTCTCGGCGATATGCTGGAACTTGGTGCAGATAGTGCCAAAGAACACCAAGCCATATTGCGCAGGGCGCAGCGGTTGAAATTCGATAAGGTTATTGTGGTTGGCAAAGAATTTGAGGCAGTGCACCCCAGCAAATATAAAGCCCTTTATTTCCCCGATGCGGCTGCGACAAAAGTGTGGCTTAACGCCCAAAACTTTACGCAGACGATGCTGTTAATAAAGGGATCACGCGGTATCCGCTTAGAAACAATATTATTACCATGACTTTTGAGCAAATTATCAACGAACCCACGCCTACTTTGGTCGATTTTTTCGCCACTTGGTGCGGCCCTTGTAAGGCAATGATGCCCGCATTGGAAACCCTGAAAACGGAAATGGGCGACCAAATCCGTATCATCAAAATTGATGTGGACAAAAATACAGACCTCGCTGTTGCCCAAAAAGTAATGGGCGTACCTACTTTGGCGTTGTTCAAAAACGGTAAAGAATTATGGCGACAAGCGGGTGTTATGACAGCACCTGGGCTAAAAGCAGTCGTTTTGAAATACAGTTAATCAGCCACCAACCTATTACCACCACATATTTTATCCAACCATCTAAAATTATGTTTCGCAGCAAAATTGCCGGTATCGGCCACTACGTCCCCGAAAGAGTTGTTACCAATGATGAATTAGCCGCGTTTATGGAAACCAGCGACGAATGGATCCAAGAGCGGACAGGTATTCAGGAGCGTCGTTATGGCAAAAAACACGAAGAAACGACGACAACTATGGCCGCGCATGCTACACGAATAGCATGTGAGCGCGCAGGAATTGCACCCGAGGATATCGATTTTATCATATTTGCCACATTAAGTCCCGATTATTATTTCCCGGGTTGCGGCGTATTGTTGCAGCGCGAATTGGGTATTACGCACAAAGAAGCCGCCGCTTTGGATATTCGCAACCAATGCAGTGGGTTTTTGTATGGGCTTTCGGTGGCCGACCAATTTGTACGCACGGGCATGTACAAAAATGTATTGGTGGTGGGTTCCGAAATGCACTCTATGGGTTTGGATTTTTCTACCCGAGGCCGTAATGTAACGGTCATCTTTGGCGATGGCGCAGGCGCGGCAGTGATCCAACCGACTGAAAACCCGGAACAGGGCATTTTGACCACCAAACTGCATTCCGATGGCACTTATGCAGAGAAACTAGCCTTTATCAACCCCGGAAGCCACGGTGGTTACCACGCTAAAAAAGCAGGAGATGATACTGATTTTGGCTATCCTTCGCCCGATACTTATGGGGAAATTTTTATGACCCAACACATGATGGACAATGGGCAGCAATATCCCAATATGGAAGGTCAATTTGTGTTTAAAATGGCCGTTCAGAAATTCCCGGAAGTCATTAAGGAGGCCTTAGATGCAGTCGGTCTCCAAACGACCGATATTGATATGCTGATCCCCCACCAAGCCAATTTGCGTATTAGCCAATTTGTGCAAAAAACATTGCGACTAAGCGACGATAAAGTGTGGAATAATATCCAAAAATATGGTAACACTACGGCCGCTTCTGTGCCGATTGCCTTGTGCGAGGCTTGGGAAGCAGGGAAAATAAAGAGCGGTGATTTGGTGTGTTTGGCGGCTTTTGGGGCTGGATTTACTTGGGGAGCGGCTTTGGTGCGGTGGTGATAGTGTAGCTGATCCATTCTGGGTTGTCCTTTGCCGAATTTACAATACATGCATATTATACGCACATTTAAATTTTATGCGAACACCTTTCCAACTCTTTAGTACCCTTCACCTGGCAGTGATCGCTTGTTGTATATTGGCGATGTTTGGGCTTGTTTTTTACCTGAAAAAAGGCAATAGTCATTTGTATCGTCGGCGCGATATTACAGTGTTTACGGTGGTTTTTCTGTTGATAGAAGTGGCGTTGGTGGGTAGTAAAATTGCGTCAGGAGACTGGACGGTACAGTACAATTTACCCTTGCATTTATGCGATATTTCGGCAGTAACGATTTTGTTTGCCTTGTACACCCGCTCCAAAATCGCCTTTGAACTGGGCTGGTATTGGGGTTTTGTGGGTGGTTTAATGGCTATTTTAATGCCCAATTTACAGTTTATTGATGGGTATTTTATTCCGTTTTTTGTGTGGCATTTATTCCTGATTGCTGCACCGGTTTATCAGTTATTTACCGATGGGTTTACGCTGGCCTACAGGAGCATTTACGTGGCACTTGGCACAACGGTATTGCTCGGCTGCGGTATGTTTTTAGTGAATCGGTGGTTGGGTAGTAATTATATGTTTGTAAATGAAAAAATCACCTCTTTTGATGCTATTGGTTTACCCGATTTCCCGTCTTATTTACCTTATTTGGTATTGATTGCGGGGGGCATGTTTCATTTGGTTTGGGGAATAGGGGTCGTGTTGAGTAGGTCGCGGGTTAGGTAAAGTTTTACTTTTATACTGAGCGTTGTTAGGTTTTGTGCATAGATTTATGGGGCACAGTAGGATTTTTATGCACAAAACCTACAGAGCCGAAGTATATTCAGCATATCATTGTATTATGAACAAAGGTTTATTCCAAAACCTTACCGTTTAATCGTAGTTTTGGGAACTATTTACCCCAAAAACAAGTTGCAACAAAGGTTGGTCTGCTCCGAAGACTACTCCACTGGAATTATGGTCGAAAGTGCCACTTTCCCTGCATACTAAAGTGGCATTAGGAGTAAAAATTTAAATAAAAAACAATATGAATATAAATCCTTGGCACAATGTAAGTTTTGGCGATAAATCACCCGCCGTAGTAGATGGTATTATTGAAATACCAAAAGGCAGCAGAGCAAAATACGAACTGGATAAAGACAGTGGATTGCTTCGGTTAGACCGTGTTTTGTATTCTTCTGTTTATTACCCGGCCAATTATGGTTTCATACCTCAAACTTATTGCGATGATAAAGATCCTTTAGATATTTTAATTATTTCTCAAATTGATGTGGTGCCTATGTGTATCGTGGAAGCCAAAGTCATTGGGGTAATGCGCATGATCGACGGCGGTGAAGCAGATGATAAAATTATTGCAGTGGCGGCTGGTGATCCAAGTGTAAATCATATCAACGATATTTCGGAATTGCCCCAACATTTTATTTCTGAACTGAGAAATTTCTTTGAAGATTATAAAAAATTAGAAAATAAATCTGTTGTAGTGGAAGAATTTCAAAACAGGAAACTTGCCTTAGAAATTGTGGAAAAAGCCATCGCAGATTATAAACAAAAATTCAATAAATAATTTTATTCCTTATCCTTTAAAATACCATGCAACTCACCGTACTTGGCTCTTCGGCAGGAGGACCATTCCAAGGGCGCAATTATACCGCCCAAATACTCAAAATAGAAAGCGAAACCTATCTCATTGATTGTGGTGAAGCGACGCAGCACCAATTGTACCACCACCGTGTCCGTTACGATGGTCTGAACCAAATCTTTATCAGCCACCTACACGGCGATCATGTGTTTGGGTTGATGGGTATTATCACTTCTTTTTGTATGAAAAAACGCACCGACCCACTCGCGATATATGGCCCCGAAGGGCTGCGCGAACTTATTGAAACGATGAGTAGGGTATCGCGTGTGCATTACCCTTATACGCTAGAAATACACGAGTTGGACACCACGGTACACCAATTGGTTTTTGAAACAAAATACACCGAGGTATGGTCTATTCCGCT
>JAAFHO010000187.1 GCA_013297575.1 Chitinophagales bacterium | reverse complement strand
ACCAAAATAATAAAATATTTTATGATAAATTGACATTTGTTTATTTGGAAATGCCCAATTTCACAAAGACAGAGGATGAGTTAGAAACAACTTATGATAAATGGCTCTATGTCTTAAAGAATTTGCCGAATTTGGATAAACGTCCGACTAAACTTCAAGAAAAAATATTTGAACGTTTATTTGAAACTGCCGAAATAGCAAAGTTTAGTTCCGAAGAAAAAGAACAATATGAAGAAAGTTTGAAATCCTATCGAGACTTGAAAAACGTCGTTGATACATCATACGGTGATGGGAAAAAGGACGGCGAAATTGAAGAAAAAGTAAAAGGCATAATAAAAGCCTTGAAACAAGGTAAGTTGTCAGTTGAAGACATTGCAGAAATTTTTAGTACTACAATTGATTTTGTTCTGCAAGTTAAGAAAGAGCAAAATCTATGACCCGTCAGTATAAAAATTGTTGCTCCCAAGCACCCGAATTATAAGTACTTACAGACTGCATTAATTTATCCACGATATGCAAATATAATTTCCCTTATTTTCAGAAAAACGATTTCCTGAGAATATACGAAAAACTATCTCCACTTAACGGCTTTTCTGAAATGTTTTTTCGCCTTATTTTCACTTAACGCTTTAAGTGAAAATAAGGATCGTAAAATTTTAAAAAACAATTCAAATATCAATCCCACTACACCAATCCAGTGCCCACATTTCTGCCCATTCTTAATATTATCCCAATTTCGCCTCTAAAATTTTAATATAGGCTTTTAATTCTTTTTCTGCATTTTCGCGCATTGCTTTTTCTGCTAAAAAAGATCGCGCCACTGTTAATGCTCATTATTATGAAGAAAATCCGTTTTGTTATATCAATTAAATGCTGTTATTTTGTGGAACAATAATTACCAACCAAAACACACTCAAAAAAAACAACAATATGATACCATCTCTACTCCTTTCCCGTGCCCTAGGCATACTTTCTATTTTATCTATACATTTAAAATTTTATGTATTTCAAATTTCATAGAATCTAATTCCGGTGATCAAAAGGTAATACAAATATAAATTTTTCGCGAGGATACTTGATCCGAACCAACAAGTAGCCTTTGTAAAAATACAACAACATTTTTTCACTAAATAACCATTTTTTCTATGCCGACCCTAAGTCACACTACAATGCAGTGGCCCGTACGCCTACTGCCCTACACTTTGTTTTTACTCCTTTATGTCCTAGGATGCCGTGGACAAACACCCGAAGTCCCGCCGCCGCCGCCTCCCCCCTTGCCCCCTGTAACTTATCCTGCGGGGATATATAGGCCGGAAGATTTAGGAATTAACTATCACTATAATACCTGTTTTGTTTTTTGGGATGGGAAAAAAGTAATTGACTCAATATCTAATGATGATATTGCACGAAAAAGTCCTTATCAAGATATGCCATTTAAATCTATGAATGGGTCAAGAGACAGCGTGAAGGAGAAAATGAGTGGCAGAATTGACTTATCTAAATTATCCATTAAGCAAAAACAACAAGTCTTGAGTAATATATCTACGGCTAGACCAATTCCGATAGATTCGCTCAAACAAGCCAATAGATACCATGTTTTTCCGCTCATTGAGTATAACCTAAATACACTTATCATAGGATACTCCTTTATATTGTATAAAGGTTCATCTTCGGAATTTGGTGCAGAGAACTGGTCTGAAACAACCCTCCATATTTACAATAAGCAAGGTGTAATAGACAAAACAATGGTGCTAAACGAAAACTTAACACGAGCGTGGCCAACAAAAGATGGGCAATACTTAATTTCCAAAAGCGAGGCCGCTCGGTTTGGTGATGCAGAATCGGGTATAGTGGACGGTGTTTGGCTGTACGATTTGCACAAAGGAAAAACCATTGGTAAAATTCCTATGGAATCCAAGTTTTTCTACATTCCTAACAATCAATTTGGAGCAGATGACATCCAAATTGATGATGGATTCTTTTTAATTTATGTGGGAGTGTTAGAAGAACTGTATAATGATCCGATTCACTTTGAAAAAATAATCATTGACCCATCTAAAAGAAAGGTTTATAAGAAGAAAATGGGCAACGCTGATTATTATAACTTGGTAAATGGGGGGAAAGACTATCCTACTTTTAAAGTAAAAGAAGAGGATTTAAGTACTTATACGTCGGTAAGGCTATAAATAAAAACTTTATTTAGTATTGGTTTAAAATTACTAAAATCATCTTAATATTAAAAATGACTAAGCAAATTCTATTAATTTATTTTATATCAAACTTCGGTTTTCTCGCTTATGCACAGACCCGTTTGACTGTATTATTGGGTAGTGAAGTTTCTAGTTTTGGTTTTTACGAAGAAGAAGTAAACTGGTACGTTATATCTAACTCAAAATACACGCGTTTACCAGTTTATATAGCAGGAGTGGGCATGGAAAAATACTTGGGGTATCGTTTCGGACTTCACGTGGAAGGGCATCTTAGTGCGCAAAATAAAGTAGATTTCCATGAAATAGGAATTGCAGCATACGATTATGTAAGATTTAGGCATATTCGCCTTTTATTGCAAGGCGCATATCACTTTAATAAATCTTTAGAAATAAGATTGGGACCTTGTTTAAACTACAACCACAAATTTTATGAAGCACAAGATAGGAAAAGAGGAGTTGTAACTCATTTTTCGCCGGGCAGGCCACAATTGGGTCTCTCCAGCGGGGTAAATTGGGTAATTGAAAAACATATTGTATTGGGATTATATGGTATTTATGGCACGGATTGGCTATTAAAAGACCAAATCCGCGCCTCTAAAGTACTTCCGTTTAATACTTTAGGCATACAATTAGGATACCGCTTTTAAGACCCTCTGCGCTGGTGGTACTTGGGTCGATACACAAAGAGCGTAAGTCAGTAAGATTAGCCTTGTATCCTTGATGGATGCGGGGCTAATCTGTTTTGGGGCATCTTAGGTCATCAAATATTAATCCCACTACACCAAGCCAATGCCCGCATTTCTGCCCAGCTATGCACACGCCCCTTTACCATAAACCCGCAATGGCCGCCATTTTCGGGCAATTCCAAGTGAAAATAAGCATGCGACTTTGCAATATCTATCGGAAAACATTCGGGTGTCAAGATCGGATCATTGATGGCACTTGCCAATAACGTTGGAATTGTAATGCCTTCAATAAAATACTTTGGCGATGAGTTGCGGTAAAAATCAGCGGCATCTTGGTAGCCACACATAGGCGCGCTGAACCACTCATCAAAATCGCGCCAGCGGCGTATATCCTTTAGTTTGGACACATCGAGGCGACCGGGGAAAAGTTCGTTTTTTATATGTATTTTTCGTTCCAATTTGCGCATAAATCGAGACCGATATATCCAATTGGAGCGCATATCAAGGGCATTTGAACCGTATTCCAGATCGCAGGGTGCTGAAAATACGGCGGCGGCCTTTACTTCCGTGGGTATATTTTTGCCATTTACGCCTAGGTATTTCATTGTGATATTAGCACCCATACTAAAGCCCGTCAGTGCTACGGTGGTATATTTCCCTGAATGAATGGCGTGATCTATCACTTGCCCAATATCTTTTATTTCGCCGTGGTGGTAAAGTCTGAATTGTTTATTCATTTCGCCAGAGCAGGAGCGACAATTCCAGGCGAGTACATCCCAACCGTTTTCGTTAAAAATACGGGCAGTACCACGAACATATTGACTATTGGAACTGCCTTCGAGGCCATGGGTGATGATGACCAATTTTTTGGAACCGGTGCGCAACCAATCCAGGTCTAAAAAATCATCGTCGGGCGTGAGGATGCGCTCGCGGGTGAATTGGATACCGGGTATTTTGCGAAAAGCACCGGGAATGATGGTTTGTGCTTGACCACCAATGTGCAAAAAGGGCTGTTTGAAGGTGGGTGCAATGGGGGAATAAGGCATGTTAAATTTTTATAGTAAAAACGAGGCACAAAATTAGGCTATCCGTGCCGTTTATCCTTTTCAAACCGTTTTTTTATCCAAAAATCAAATAAAACCAAGGATTTTTCGGACTTTCGCACCTTAAAATTTATACCATGCGATTTATTACTACAACCCTAATTACGCTCGTCGTGTCCTGTTCCGCAGTTTTTGCCCAAAAAACAGGCAAAGATACCGATAACACTAAAAAAACAGACAAAAAAGCAATCACTCAGGCCAGTACCTACGGTGCTTTGTCGTTCCGAAATATCGGTCCAGCAGTGACTTCCGGTAGGATTAGCGACTTTGCAGTAAATCCTGCTAATTCTGCCGAATACTATGTCGCATCATCGGCTGGTGGTGTTTGGAAAACCAAAAATGCAGGTACAACTTATGAACCTATTTTTGATGAACAAGGCTCTTATTCCATCGGTTGTGTAGCCATCGACCCCACCAATTACAATACGGTATGGGTAGGTAGCGGCGAAAACAACAACCAACGCTCTGTCGCTTATGGCGATGGCGTGTATAAATCCACCGATGGCGGCAAATCGTGGAAAAATATGGGATTGAAAAACTCCGAGCATATTGCCAATGTCGTTGTTGATCCCACTGATCCTAATACCGTTTATGTAGCGGCTTATGGCCCAGTTTGGAGCGATGGCGGCGATCGTGGCGTTTATAAATCCACAGATGGCGGCCAAAATTGGACTTGCGTAAAATCGGTGAGTGCTTATACTGGTTGTAATAACCTGGTCATGGATCCGCGCAACCCAAAAGTACTGTACGCGGCCTTCCACCAACGCCAACGCAAAGTATTCACTTATATCGGTGGTGGTCCAGAATCGGGGTTATTCAAAACTACCGATGGCGGTGCTACTTGGAACAAAGTAGATGGTTTGCCCAGCGGCGAAATGGGTCGTATTGGCATTGATGTGTCGCCTGCTAACCCCGATTATGTATATGCCGTGGTAGAAGCCGCAGCAGGATCGGGTGGCATATACCGCTCTGTCAATCGAGGTGCTTCTTTTGAAAAAATGAGCGGTACCAGTACCAGTGGCAACTATTACCAAGAACTCACCTGCGATCCTAAGAATCCTGAGCGCATTTTTATCACCGATAGCTATTATAAAGTAAGTTATGATGGCGGAAAAACGGTAAAAAACCTAGGAGAAATCAATAAACACATTGATAACCACTGTATTTGGATCGATCCAGCCAATACCAACCACCTCCGCGTTGGTTGCGATGGTGGTGTCTATGAAACATGGGACAATGCCAAGACATGGGAGTTTAAGCAAAACCTGCCCGTTGTGCAGTTTTATAAAGTGGCTACCGATAATGCGCTGCCGTTTTACAATGTACATGGCGGCACACAGGATAATTTGAGTTTGGGTGGCCCATCGAGGAGCACAAGTGCCAATGGTATTCCCAATTCAGATTGGTTTGTGACGAGCACAGGTGATGGTTTTGAATCACAAGTAGATCCGACCAATCCAGACATTATTTATGCACAAAGCCAATATGGAGGTCTCAATCGCTTTGATCGTAAAAGCGGCGAAGGGTTGTACATTCAAGCACAAGCCGGCGAAAATGAACCTGCTTTACGTTGGAACTGGGATGCGCCATTGTTGATTTCGAGCCATTCGCCCAAGCGTTTGTACCACGGTGCCAATATTGTATTCCGCACCGATGACCAAGGAAGTTCTTGGCGCGCCATTAGCCCCGATTTGTCGAGGGGTATTGATCGGAACAAACTGGAAATCATGGGCAAAGTATGGAGCATAGATGCCATTGCCAAAAATGGTTCGACGGATATTTATGGACAAACGACTTCCATCGCAGAGAGTACTTTGGACGAAAACATACTTTGGGTAGGTACCGATGATGGTCTCGTGCATGTTACCCGCGACGGCGGCAAAACTTGGGAAAAAATAGATAATACTAAAGGTGTGCCAGAACGCTCGTATGTACACCAAGTGATTGCTTCGCAATTTGATAAAAACACCGCGTATGTTTGCTTTAACCACCACCGTTATGGCGATTTTAAGCCCTATTTGCTCAAAACAACCGATGGCGGAAAATCATGGAATTCGATTAGTGCTACTTTACCCGAGCGTGGTAGTGTATATTCGATTGCGGAAGACCATGTTGACCGTAATTTATTGTTTTGTGGCACCGAATTTGGCGTGTTTTTTACCAGAGATGGTGGCGAAAATTGGTTGGCCATGAAATCTGGTTTACCAACGGTAGCGGTTAGAGATATTGAAATTCAACGCCGCGAAAATGATTTGGTTTTGGCTACTTTTGGTCGTGGTTTTTACATTTTAGACGATTACAGCCCATTGCGCAACCTCACTGATGCCCAATTTGAAGCCGAAGCCACTGTTTTCCCCATTAAGGATGCCCTGCTTTTTGTCCCCAATCAGCCATTAGGATTGCGCGATAAAGGCCACCAAGGCAGTAATTATTATGCCGCCGAAAATCCACCCGTAGGCGCAGTATTTACCTATTGGCTCAAAGACGATATCAAAACCTTAAAGGCCAAACGCAAAGCCGCTGAAAAAGAAAAAGCAGAAAAAAAAGAGGCTATTTCGTACCCAACAGAGGCCGAATTGCGCTTAGAAGACGAACAACCCGAACCCTTTATCCTCTTTACCATTACGGATGAAAAAGGCAGTGTTGTACGCCATATCAAAACAGGTGCAACCAAAGGGATGAAACGACTGGTTTGGGACTTGCGTTACAATACCACTGCGCCAGTACAAGGCAGGTACAAACCAGCGCCCGATCAATTATTTGGTAGTGAAGAAACAGGACATTTAGCCATTCCGGGTAAATATTTTGTAGCGATCAGTAAATTTGAAGATGGCATCATGACGGCGCTTACTACACCAACGCCATTTAATGTTAAAGCATTGGGGAATGCCAGTTTGCCAGCAAAAGACCAACAAGCGTACCTCGCATTTTGTAAAAAAGTAGCCGATCTACGCCGCGATGTAGCCGCTACTAATGGCATTTTTGGCGAATTAAGTGACAAGTTGAGCAATATTAAGACCGCTTTAGACGATATTGCAACGCCACCTGGAGGGATTTATAAAAAAATCACCGAACTCAAATCGAAAATGAACGAAATAGATCGCATACTCAATGGCGATGCTACTTTGGCTCGGCGCGAATTTGAGACTAAATCATCTATCAACGACCGTATTGGAAGGGTACAAGGAGGTTTGTGGAGTGTAACTTCGGAACCAACAAAAACCTTTAAGGATGATTACGACATTGCATTAAAACAATTAAAACCTGTGATCGACCAGTTAAAATCTGTCGCAGCAGAGATTGACGTAGTGGAAACGGTGTTGAACAAACATGCGGCTCCATATACGCCGGGAAGGTGGCCTAATTAAACTATGGAATGAGATTTAAATAAAATCGCCCAATCTGAGGTACTTTTATTTAAATCTCATTGCTCAAGAAAGAAAAAAAGTTTGTTTTCAGCAGTTATCATCACATTCAATGAAGAGCGGAATATACGCAGGTGCTTGGAATCGCTGAAAGGCGTGGCCGATGAAATTGTGGTATTGGACTCGTTTTCGACCGACAAAACACCGGAGATTTGTGCAGCGTTTGGCGTGCGTTTTTTTCAACATGCTTTTGATGGGCATATTGAGCAGAAAAACCGCGCTTTAGCCCTCGCCTCTTTTGATATTGTGCTTTCCTTGGATGCCGATGAAGCGTTGGATGATTCCTTGAAAAATGCTATTCAGAAGTGTACCCAAAACTGGCTCGCCGATGGATACACCATGAACCGATTGACCAATTATTGCGGTCAGTGGATCCATTATTCGGGTTGGTATCCCGATAAAAAATTGCGCTTATTCGATCGTACGAAAGCCCAATGGGGAGGGCTGAATCCGCACGATAAAATTATTATGACGGATCAGGCACGCATTGCGCATTTGGAGGGAGATTTGCTACATTATAGTTATTATTCTGTTGAAGAACACCGCGAGCGTTCGCAGAAGTACGCGTATATAGGCGCGCAAGCGATGCTATCGGCTGGCGAAAAAGGTTATTGGTATCAATTGATTATCAATCCGTTATTCAAATTTGTGCGCAATTACATCCTTAAAAAAGGTTATAAAGACGGTAAGGCTGGTTGGACGATTTGTACCATCACTGCATTAGAAACCTATTGGAAATATCGACATTTGCTAAGGCTTCAATCTAATTAATTACTTAAAAACGATGAAAAAACTACTGATTATTACGGGCCTGTTTTATTTGTTGATCGCAATGGCATGTGGTAGTTCCAGACCCGCTCCGCGTCCGGCACCACGTCCTAACAAACCACCATTAACACAAAAACCAGCACCGTCTAAAACACCAATAGAAGAGCGGCCACAATTGCCCATTCAGGACAATTACAAGGATATTCAATGGGTGGATAGTGAACGACTGATGCCTGTTTTGGAAGATGCTCAACGTTTAAAGAAAAATGTTTTTGTGGTATTTTATGCGACTTGGTGCGCGCCTTGCAAAGTGATGGAAGAAGAAATTTTTACCCAAAAACAAGTATATGATTTTTATAACGAGCATTTTATCAATTTCAGAACTGATTTTGACTCCGATGCGGGTAAAACCATCGCTCAAATTTATGAAGTAGAAAAATTGCCCACCGTTTTGTTGCTCAATCCGCAGGGTGTGGTTATTGATCGCCATTTGGGTATTGCCTCGGTAGCGGAATTGACGCGTATGGGTAACAAGGGCATTGGAAAATAATTTTTTAGTACTATGGCTTTCCAACGAAAATCACGGCCGCTAGATGCCCCACCCCTGACTCCTGATGAGGCTTTGGCCAAATTAGAGTATTTCTGTGCTTATCGAGACCGCTGTTCGCAGGAGGTACTGGACAAAATCCGTGAATTGCGCTTATCCAAAGAACTGGGCGAGCAATTGTTTGATGTACTACAAGCCGATCGTTTTTTTGATGATAGGCGTTTTACGGAGATGTATGTCCGCAGCAAATTTCGGAGCAACCAATGGGGCAAAGTGCGGATCAGGATGGAACT
>JAAFHO010000186.1 GCA_013297575.1 Chitinophagales bacterium | reverse complement strand
TGGTATTGTTTTCGGTAGCCAATTGCGCGCGCGATCCATATTTGCGGGTGTACCTGTTGAAGTCCCTATTAACTCAAGATTAAGCCTTCAGTCGGATTTTTTAATCAATTCAAAGGATCAAAATAGAGGTATTACACAACCCGATAACAGCACTGTTTATAGTTCATACCTGATCAATGCGCTGGAAGTAGATGTTTTGGCCAAATACTACCTATCAGCCTATTATGCACGTACATTTATATTTGGAGGGCCTTATGTAGAACTTGCCCGAAACCGTTGGCTGGTTGAAAAAGGAGGGGCTTCACCAACAGTGGGCTTTTCTAGACAACAGAAAACGGCATTTGGTGTGAATTTTGGGATAGGTATGTCCTTTTACTCAGGATTTTACGTTACCTGCTCGGGTTCTGTTATTGCTACGCCCAAAAGTAATTTATTGTATTTACAAGATTTTCGCGGTGTTACTGTGGCTGCTGGCTGGATGTTTGGAAAAGAGTAGCATATATCATTATTTACTTTCTCTAGTTTTCACAATTTTTTTCACCCGATCCATTTCGCGTTTGTTATCGCGTTCTTTCATCACTTCGCGTTTATCAAATGTTTTTTTACCCGTAGCCAAAGCGATACGGAGTTTTGCAAAACCGCGATCGCTGATATAGAGTTTGATAGGAATAATGGCAAAGCCCTTTTCCTTACTCTTTTTTTCTAATTTTCTAATTTCCGGTTTGCGCAACAGTAATTTTCGGGTGCGACGGGTCTCGTGGTTATTATCTGTTCCATGTGAATATTCAGCAATAAACATGCTTTTTACCCACAATTCGCCCAATTCAAGCAAACACCAAGCATCACTAAGATTAGCATTGCCCGCACGGATACTTTTGATTTCGGTACCCGTTAGCATAATACCAGCGTCGTATTCTTGTACAAAAAAGTACTCGAATGACGCTTTACGATTAATAATTTCTATTTTAACAGGTTTCTTTGCCATGTCTTTTTACATTATTCGGTAGGCCGTTAGTTACAAATATTGCTATTTACCGCTCTTTTTCTAATGCCTCTAACCTAAGTTTATAAATATGTTGTGGTGTTCTACTGTACATTTCGCGGTACAATTCCAAAGCGCGCAAGTAATGTTTTGTTGGGTGATCGGCTACGTGGCGTATTTCAAAATTGATAGATGCCTCTTCTCGTTCGTTGCGCGACATTTGTAAAAGTTGCGACAATTGGCGGAGTGCTTCGTGGCGGTTGCCTTCTGCCAATAAAATACGTGCACGAAGGATATTTGCCTCAAATGTAAGATCGGCATTACCCAATGCTAAAGCGATATCGCGGCCTTCCTCCAACAATTGACGGGCGGGTGCTACATCGCCGTTTTGCAAGTGGACTTGGCCTTTTTCGATCAAAGAATACCCCAAAACCAAACGATTGCCCATTTCTCGAGAATATTCAATAGCCTCGTTGTAATAAGAAATAGACTTTTGTAAGTCGCCGAGATAATACCAGTTATCACCCAGCGTATTGAGTGCCTTTGCAATTCCCTTTTTGTAATTGAGCTCGCGACTGAGGCGCAGGTTTTCTTCAATACAAGACGTAGAACGTTCAAATTCGCCAGTAACCGACAACAAATCACCGATCAGACCATAAGCGATAGCAGTGCCTTGTTTGTCGCCCATTTCTTGTGCTAATACCAAATCGCGCTCAAAATTTTGCATCGCTTTGATATAATCGCCTTTTTTCTCCCATACCGACCCAATACAACCGATACAAATAGTCATGGTGAGTTTATTGCCCAGCTCTTCTGAAAGGGCTAAACCCTTTTCCAGGCATAAAAGTGCACTGTCAAGGCTGTTTTTTTCCAAAAATATAATACCAAGATTAGTATAAAGCGTCGTTTGGCCCTGTTTGTCCTTAAATTGCTCACTAATCGTCAATTGTTCCTCCAGCCAACGCACGCCTTCATCATAATGGCCTTGGTTCATAAAAATTAAGCCCAAATTGGCCACAATACTGGCGTTTTCAGCCTCCCGTTTTTGGGTGCGGTTGATGTCGATTGCTTTAGCAAACCAGCTCTTTGCCGATTCATAACTGCCTTGTCTAAAAAATAAAGTACCAAGGTTACCATACGTCTTAGAAATACCAATTGGATCATTCGCCAATTCAAAACAAGTGATCGCTACTTCCAGGTTTTTCTTCGCTTCGTTATAGTCGCCCCGCAACATCAGTAATTGGCCAAGTCGGCGGTTGGCGCGTCCAATCAAAAACCAATCGTTTAATACTTTTGAACGCTCCAAAGCATCCTTATAATCCGTTTCTGCCTCAGGCCATTGTCCAATCAATTCGTGAACAGAGCCTTTGCGCAGTAAGATTTTAACCCGTTTTTTACTTTTTTTACTAACATCGCTCAGGTGTTTCAGTAGTTTTTCATAAAACACCAGTGCTTGCCGGTTTTGGAAATTTCGTTGTGCATAACGCGCCGCTTTTTCCAAGTATTTATCCGTTTTTTTCTCCATTTCGGCTTGTTCGTAGTGGAAAGCAAGATCCACAAAGCGTTCTTCGGAGTTTGGATACAATTGTTCAATAGCCTCGGCAATAGATTGGTGTAACTCGCGCAAACGGGTACGCAATTGCATATCGTAAGCGGCTTCACGTAGGAGCGAATGGCGGAAAATATACCGCAATTCGTTCATTGCATGCCAAATTTGCCATTTTTCGGCGGTTTCGATCTGCTCGCGTAACACATGCGCGAGGTCGCCATTTTTTTCTATAAACTCTTCTTGTCGCGCCATTACCGCCGACAAAACAGGCAATTCAAATTCTCGACCTATTACAGCAGCAGCCTTAACGGTTTCTTTTACCAATCCGCTCAAACGGTCGATCCGCGACATCATAATCTGTTTTACGGAATCACTGATCTGTACATCTCTATTTTTGAGTTGTATCAAACCATTTTGGGTTTCCAACATATCGCCTTCGCGGAAATAATCGGCCATTTGCTCCAAATAAAACGGATTTCCTTGGGTCATCCGTTGCAGTAGGTCATATAGGTCGTCGTTGAGTTTACCATTGAGCCTTGATTCTGCAAAAATGCGCAAATCGGTGGGCGAAAGGTAATTAAGGTCAACTTCTAGGTCTTTTACACCAAATTCGTCTAGTAAATTGGGTCGAATTGGGTACGATTTGCTACCATCATCCTCGTATCGGCTGCTGGCCAATAAGAAAATAGGATACGACTGCGCTCGGCGGATAAATTGGGCCAAAAACTCGCGCGACATATCATCGTACCAGTGTGTATCTTCTAATTCAATCACCAAAGGTTGTAAAATAGCCTCCGCTATGAGCAAATTAGCCATAGCCGTAAGCGTATTTTGGTACCTACCACGAGCATCAAGTTGTTCCCAAAGGCCACCTGATTTATTAATCCCTACCAACGCCGACAAAACGGACTCGGTACGCGCTATTTCGCGACGAACTAGGTCTGCTTCGGGGTGGTTTTCTTGGGTAAGTTCAAATTGTAATTCGAGAAAATTACGGTCAAATTTTTCAGCGTTAACCGCCGTTGAGTTTTCCGGACTTTGCTCAAAATAATTTTTAAGGAAATAGATAAAAGGGTTGAATGGCTTCCGCAAAATTTGATCGCTTTGGCAATTGAACCAGCTTACGGCACCACTTTCGTTCAAAGAGCGGCGCAACTCATAACTTAAACGACTTTTACCAATACCTGCTTCACCAAAAATATAGGCAATACCCGCAAATTTTCTTTCTTTTAGCGGCGCGGCAAAAGCAATCAGTTTACCCAACTCTTCCGCACGTCCAATATAAGACCCTGCAAATCCCGCTCGTCCGCTGATACTACGTCCTGTCAACTTATAAGTCTGTACAGGTTGCTCAAAACCTTTGAACATACCCGTACCGCGAGAGGTAAAGCGGAAATTCCGATTGCGTTGTATATTATCGTCGGTGATCACTTCTCCCCAGTCTGCTTTGGCCATCAAACGTGCGGCGAGGTTTACGCGTGCACCTACCGCTGCGTACTGACAACGTTCGCGACTGCCAATCACGCCTGTGAATGCAATACCTGAGGTGATACCGATTTTGAAACGCGCCCCGGTAAGGTCTTTTAGACTGCTCAAATCATCTTCGATGGCACTGACATACTCCAATGCGCGTTCAATATTATTTTCAAAAGAAATAGGCGCGCCAAAAATGCTCAGCATAAGACCACCTTTATCTCCAAAATCAATTTCTTTGAAATAAGCACCAAAATTCACACTATGCTCCAAAATAGTCGTTGCAAAATGGTTCAGCGACAAGTACGAGTCCACACCAGTAAATGCTAAGAAAACACTCACAACATTACGGAATTCACCCTGTTCTTTGCCTGCATATACTTCTATGGGCAAAAACTCTGCTACGATAACGGGGTCAGGATCAGGTAAGATGATTGCTTTTGTGCTTTTCTTTTGGGATTTGAAGTATTTGCTGGGCAATAATTGATGCCAGTCGTGCTCAATGGTTTTAACGGGAAGTATTTCAGGTGAAAAACGTTGTAAAAAAGCAGTATCACCCACCATTTGCAGGTTGCCCGCTTTGGATTGCGCCATACCGCTATTGTCGATGGGCGTTCCACGAAAATAATAGGCTTTCCGTTTGTCTCCTACAATACCCCAGTCAATACGACCATAAGACAAACCGATTTTGATGCCAATTTCGTAGGTGCTCAGTGATCCACCACTTTCTTTTTCTTTTTCAAAGTGCTCCAAAGCAGCCATAGCACTACCAATAACCCGCATACCTGCATCGTCATCGGGATGATCTGTAACTGGAAAAATAGCAGTAAAACTATCTCCTGCAAAATATGGAATAAACCCACCATTTTGGTAAGTTAGCCGAACAGATGGCTGGAAAATATCGTTGAGCGTAACAGATAGCTCCTCTGCTCCAACCGCTCCCTTTTCCATGAGCGTGTTGGTCAGCTGAGTAAAACCGCTGAGATCGACAAACATGGCAAAGGCATTGAGATGGCCTTCCATGATACCGGATCTATAGTTTTCCTGTATAAAATGTGGTAAAAAATGCTTCACAATTAATTGTGTGTGGTTTGGAGCGGCTGCGAAGGTACGTCTTTTTTTCTATTCCACAACTAAGAAATATGGACATCGTATCTAAATGCAGCCGTTCGGGTGTTTTTCTTTTAGAAACGAATAAGCGGTATAAAAGTGTAGAAATGCGCTTGCAGCCATCCACTTTTTCTTTAGCAAAAAAGTAATGACCACTTGCAAATTTCAAAAAGTTGAAATTCAGTTCATCAATGCTTACTTCCTACTTTTTTTCGCCAAAAAAAGTAGGCAAAAAAGGCTTCGGCTGACGAAAAATGCCGTGCTTTTGCTTCCTCGCTACGGCGGCGCCAAAAAAAACTCGCCGAACCATTGAGCGGAGGCTACGCCTCGTAAATTCCGTTTGGCTCAAACACTTTTTGGCTTCATCCGCCTCCACTCAAGCAAAACCTGCATTTTTCTAAGGCCGGTCTTGCCACACTTGGGGTACTGTACTTTGTTTCAAATCTCAAAGTAAATTATCAAAAATAAAAGTATATATTAGCAAAGAAATGCGTTAAAAAATTTGATAACTGCTAACATTATTAGGCAAATTATCTAAAGTTTAAACTTTATTTGCACACTCACCTCATAGGTATTTGCAAATATCGACCCTTAGTACTTATCTTTGCATGTCCAATTTTCTACCATTGTTTTATCAACACATCCAACCGTTTTTTATTTTATGTCATTTCAAACTAACCCTCAACTCGAACAAGCCTTCGAGTACGTTTACAATACCAGTAAGAATATTTTTCTGACGGGTAAAGCCGGTACTGGCAAAACTACTTTTTTGCACCAGATCAAAAAAGATGCGCTCAAGCGAATGGTCGTTGTTGCTCCTACCGGCGTGGCGGCTATTAACGCAGGCGGAATGACCATTCATTCCTTTTTTCAATTGTCATTTGGCCTGTTCCTTCCGGGTACCATTCAAGACCCTGATCGGCAGAGACGATTCACCCGCGATAAGATTAACCTGATCCGGAGCCTTGATTTATTGGTCATCGACGAAATTAGTATGGTACGTGCCGATATCCTTGATGCCATTGATGACGTACTTTGCCGTTACCGCGCAAATTCCAAACCTTTTGGTGGGGTGCAACTACTGATGATCGGCGATCTGCACCAATTACCACCCGTAGTGAAAGAAGATGACTGGGAACAGATGCGCTACCACTACGATACCCAATACTTTTTTAGCAGCAAAGCCCTTCAACGCACCGAGCCTATTTCAATCGAATTGAAACATATTTACCGGCAATCGGACGAAACTTTTATCCACCTGCTCAATAAAGTACGAGATAATAAGATTGACCAGCAAGTATTGGAGACTTTAAATAGTCGGTATATCCCCAATTTTGAACCTAAAACCGACGAACCTTATATTACGCTTACTTCCCACAATGCTGTGGCGCAGGATATTAATTTTGCTAAACTGACCAAAATTCCAGGAAAGGCTACCGCATTTAAGGCCGTAATTAAAGGTGATTTTCCTGAAAAAATGTACCCCAACGATGAGGTATTGGAATTTAAAGTGGGCGCACAAGTCATGTTTGTAAAAAATGAACTGGGGCAAGAACGCCGTTACTACAATGGAAAAATCGGGACTATTACCGAAATTAAAGGCGATGCCATTACGGTGCGGTGCCCAGGCGATCAAAATACCATCACCGTGCCTAGGGTAGATTGGGAAAATATAAAATACACCCTCAACGAAAAAACGAAGGAAGTAAGCGAGGAAATAGTAGGCTCGTTTAGTCAAATTCCTTTAAAATTAGCTTGGGCCATTACCATCCACAAAAGTCAGGGACTCACCTTTGAACGTGCCGTCATTGATGCTCAATCGGCCTTTGCACATGGGCAGGTGTATGTGGCACTGAGCCGTTGTAAAAGTTTTGAAGGTATTGTATTACGCTCCAAAATCGAGTTTTCGAGTGTAAAAACAGATGTAAAAGTTAAAAATTACTCCGAGGAAGCCGAGCGCAATATACCCGACGAAATGCACCTAAAGCGGTCTAAAGCCCTTTTTCAACAATCTTTGATCCGAGAATTGTTTGGTTTTAGTACCTTGAAAAAATTATTAGACAAAGGCTATCATATTTTTGTGCAAAATGAAAATACGCTGCATGCCAGCGGTTTTGAACAGTTTCAGGCTTTTGATAAGGTGGTACAGGCCGAAATTTCGAGTACCGCCGATAAATTTGGGCCACAATTGACCGCATATTTCCAGCAGGATACATTGCCCGAAGAAAATACAGAACTAATGGGGCGTATGCAAAAAGCCGCTCTTTGGTTTTCAGAAAAACTGGAAACCGCAATGAAAACCCTAAATGCTATTCCGGTAGAGACCGACAATAAAGCCGTTCAAACTGAAGTATTGGACTTGTTGAAAGACATCGAATTGGAATTATTTATCAAAAATGCCTGTTTCAAAACCGCACAAAAAGCATTTTCCACCGCCGAATTCTTGCGTGTACGCGCCAATGCTGAATTGGACTTCAAAATGCTGGCCCGCCAACCCAAACCTATTTCGGAGGTACCGACAAAAGTGGCTGTACAAACCGCCCATCCTAAACTATACCTTCAACTTAAGAAATGGCGCGCCGATATGGCAGAGATGAGCGATATTGAATTGTATGCCGTACTTCCCACGAAGGTAATGACGGATATCGTAAATGCTTTGCCGACCAATAAAGCAGATCTGGCTCGTATAAAAGGTATTGGAACGGTAAAATTGAAGCAATTTGGTGATGAATTGATACAGATGATCCGAGATTACTGTGCTGATAACCATATTGACACGAGTGCGCCACCGGAATTAGACCTGTTTTTGCCAAAAGTATCGACTAAGCCAGATACCAAAAAAATAAGTTTTGACTTGTACAAATCTGGCAAATCCATTGAAGATATTGCAGCCGAACGCGGTTTGGTCAACAGTACGATCGAAGGGCATTTAGCGCATTATGTGGGTACGGGCGATTTAGATATTTTTGATTTAGTAGATAAGCAAAAAGTATTGGCCATCGAGGAGTTTTTTAGCATGAACGAAACGACATTGGCTTCCGAAGCCAAGTTGGCATTAGGCGAAGCCGTGTCTTATACCGATATTCGATTGGTAAAAGAAAGATGGGAAGCGGCAAGGGCGAGTGTTGAAATTTAATTGTGTCCAAGTACTTAAAATAGCAAAATCAGTCGAACAAATAAAAAACATGCAGGAAATTACTCAGAAATATGCCCATCTTTTGGCCAATTATTGCCTAGAGATCCGAGCGGGCGACAAAGTTTTTGTCAGCACCACTACCTTGGCCGAACCCTTGGTACGTGCTTTTTACCGTGCGGCCTTGGAAGCAGGAGCAGCTGTAGTAGAAATAGATATGGCCTTCCGGGAGCGCGAGCGGATTTTTTTGGATGCCGCCAGCGAGTCGGCATTGAATACGCCGGGCGTATTGAGTAGTATTGCTATGGAAAGTTTTGATTGCTATTTGGCTATTCGCGCGCCTTTTAACCTGCGCGAAATGCAAAACGCACCAGAAGATCGCTCCAAAATACGACAGCAAGCGTTAAAAGGGCAAAATAAAAACTATTTTGAACGTACTGCGGATCGCCGCCTGCGCCGTAACCTTTGCCAATGGCCTACGGATGCTTCTGCGCAAGAAGCAGGGTTGTCGCTCAGTGAATACGAGCAATTTGTGTTCAATGCTTGCAAACTGAATGAAGCAGATCCGCGAGCGGCTTGGCTCGAATTGCGCGCCAATCAGCAACGGATTGTGGATCGGCTCAATGCCAGTAAAACCGTTCGTTATACCAATCCGCATGGTACGGATATTTCGTTTTCCTGCGATGGACGCAAGTGGATCAACTCCGATGGACAAACCAATATGCCATCGGGGGAGGTATATACCAGTCCTGTTGAGGATAGCGTAGAAGGTGTAATTCATTATACTTTCCCATGTATTTACCAAGGACATGA
>JAAFHO010000184.1 GCA_013297575.1 Chitinophagales bacterium | reverse complement strand
TCTGTGCACAGGCGAAAGTTTCTTCTTGCCCATACAACTCACTGGAAATGCTCCGTTTACGATTCAATATGGACTAAATGGAGTGCAACTTCCCGATGTAACTACCAACCTTAATAATTTTACCATTTCCTCCTCCAATATTCAGGGTAACCAATTATTCCAATTAATTGGCGTAAGCGATACGTATTGCTCTGGCAGTGCTATTGGTAATATAGAGATAAAAGTACAACCTAAGCCCGAAATTACACTTTTAGGTGGCGGGGACATTTGTCCTGGCGGTAGTTTAACATTGACCATTGCATTAAAAAATGCTAGTATAGCACAAGTTGAAATACTAAGTAGTACGGGAGTCCCAATTGCCCTAAATGCCGTTTCTGATGGTTTTACATTCCAAGTGTCTCCTAATAGTTCCACTACGTATTCCATTGGCAATGTGTTCTTTACAGATAATGACTGCGCAGGAAAGATACAAGGATCGGCCATTGTAAATGTTTTTCCAATAGCGATCCAAAGCGTTATTTCCGATTATAATGGATTTGGGATTTCGTGTACCGCCGAACTTGATGGTAGTGTCATATTGATGGCAACAGGCGGAAGTGGTTCATTTACCTATCTTTGGAGTACAGGTGCTACGAGTACCAACTTGGCCCAACTTGGTGCAGGATCTTATTATTGTACAATTACCGATAATAGTGGCTGTTCCATTATAGATAGTGTTGATATTATTGAGCCATTGCCCTTGAAATGGTTGGCCCAAAGTTATGATCCTTTATGCTTTGGAACTACCACTGGCAGCATCGCCTTGGATAGTATTACGGGCGGTTCTGGCGGTTACTCCATATGGATGGATAATGGTAATTTCCCTGTCTCCAACCTGCCACTTCTGATTGATAATTTAGGTGTGGGTGCTTACGAAATAGTGATAATAGATAATAATGGTTGCAAGGTCAGCGAAACGTTGAACCTTTCTGCTCCCCCCGAACTTTTGGTCAATCTAGGTGACGACCGTATGATTGCTTTAGGTGATTCTGTAAACTTAATAGCCACTACGAACTCCAATACTCTTTCAAATATCGTATGGACACCTAGCGAGTACCTTACCCTAACCGATAATCTCTTTTCAACATCAAAACCATTGAATACTATTATCTACACGATTAAAATAACCAACAACAACGGATGTACTGCTACTGATGAAGTTACGATTATGGTTGATCGCGAAAACAAAGTATTTATTCCCAATGTTTTTTCGCCTGATTCTGGTGATGAAAACAGCAATTTTACCATTTATGCAGGGCTTCAAGTGGTCAATGTAAAACGAATGCAAATTTTTGATCGCTGGGGAGAAATGCTGTTTGAACAACGCAATTTCTTACCAAATAACCCCAATAGTGGTTGGAATGGAATTTGGAGGAGCAAGCCAGTTAACCCTGGTGTATATGTATATTTGATTGAATTTGAACGTATTAATGGCGAAGTAGAAATTTTAAGAGGAAGTATTACGGTAGTACGGTAGGTAACATTGATCGGGAGCACAAGTCCATCTTTTACATCAAAATGTTATCTTGCTTTAATGGGTCATGACATCATTAATTAGAAAAGTGACTAAACCTTTTATATGAGTAATGGTCTAAACCAGAACACTACAAAATTATTATAATATGAAATTAGTCGCTACTAACATTTTGGTATTTCTTGTTGCTCATGCTCTACTTGGTCAAACATACTCTGGCCCTATACCCAAGCCTATAAGTGGATATGGCTCAGAAGGCGCTCACACAGTTGGTGTAGCATCTTTTTCAAATCCATATTACCCATCAGAGGATATAAAAATTTATTATCCTTCAGATATTACAACCCAAGTTCCTACTTTATTTTACAGTCATGCATTTGGTGGGTTTATACCTCTTCATGTACTTGGGGTGTTTAATTTTTTTGCAAAAAAAGGATACGCCATTGTTTTTGTGCCCTATCAAACCAATGGAGTGAGTGTTAAAGATAGGTATGAAAACCTTCTAGCAGGATTTCGTAAAGCGGCTAGAGATTATCCCGCAATTATTGATACCACAAGAGTAGGATTTATGGGACATTCATTTGGAGGGGGCGCTTCTTTTGCCACATCTTACACCTGTTTTAAGGAAAACAATTGGGGCACTAATGGCCGATTTATCCACTCTTCTGCTCCTTGGTATCTCTATAATATAACACCGTCAGAATTAGCAGATTTCCCATCGGATACCAAACTGATCGTTGAGGTGTATGACAACGATAGTGTAAACGACCACAGAATAGCTGCTGATGCTTTTGTCAATATTAATATTCCAAATTCTGAAAAGGATTTTATCAAGGTAAAATCAGATACCATTAACGGGTATGCATATACAACAGGACACGACCTTCCTACTACATATATCACCTTTGACGCGTTAGATTACTACGCGTATTACCGATTAATTGATGCATTGTGTGATTACACTTTCAATGGTAATCTATTCGGGAAAGAGGTTGCACTGGGTAATGGAGGAACAAATCAAATAACAATGCCTGATGGGATGCAAAATTTAGAGCAAACTGACCAACCAACAGTTTCCTATCCCGAAAGTATTTTTGGATTTCCTTGTAGTAATGTACTTAACCCCAGAAAAAATTATTGTGGATTAGTCTTGTCCAATACGACAACCGCACCAAATAAAAATATGCTGTACTATCCAAATCCTGCTAAATCTTTTTTAAACTTCGATCTTCAAAACCCACATAATGTAACCATTAATATCTATAATACCTTAGGGCGATTAGTCATAAATCAGCACGGCCAAAGTACAATTGATATAAATGGCCTTCCAGATGGATGCTATTATTTCCGAATAGAACAGGAAGGAAACAGGTACATCAATCAGTTTGTTAAACAAAAAGGCTTAGAATAACTTAGTAAGATCTGATCTAGTCATCAAATCTTATATCAGCTAATGACACATTGCTCATTTTCTTTTAAATTTCAACTACCTTTGCGCGCTTTTTTTACCAAAGAAGCCATTTATCAAGATGAATAAGTCTATTTTAAGAGCATTAAAACGAGTTTGGATATTAAATTTTACGCGTAGGGTAACTTACGCCACCTCTTATTTCAATAGCAAATACGGTCAAATCTTATCTTGGGGGGTTCAGTCCAACGAAGATACTAACTATACCTATCACCTCACCGAAAGCAATAAGGATTATTTGGCACAATTGCTTGCACATATTTTACAATCAGATTATGCTACGATACGTGGTTATATTGCGGAAATAGAAAATGACCAAGTATTACGCCAGCACATCCAAACAGGCATAATACAGTCTGGGCTGGCGCGGTTTGCAGACCAAGATATCCGTTATGGAAAACGTTTGGGTTGGTATGCTGTGGTAAGGGCGCTGAAGCCAAAGATCGTGGTAGAAACCGGCGTAGATAAAGGGCTAGGCTCTGTAGTATTGGCTGCAGCATTACTCAAAAACAAAGAAGAAGGTTTTACTGGCCAATTCTACGGCACAGATATAAACCCAGAAGCAGGTTATTTACTCAGTGGGGTATATCAATCGGTTGGCAAAATCCTCTATGGCGATTCTATTGAAACCCTATCGAAAATGAATGATAAAATTGATTTTTTTATCAACGATAGCGACCATTCCGCAGACTACGAGTACCGCGAATACCAAATCATAAAAGACAAATTAAGTGATAATGCAATCATCCTTGGCGATAATGCGCACGTAACAGATAAACTCTCCCAATTTTCAATAGAGCAGAACCGCGACTTTTTGTATTTTCAAGAACAGCCTAAAAGCCATTGGTATCCCGGTGCCGGTAACGGATTTTCTTTTACTAGGCGATAATTAGTTCCAAGAAGCAGCATCATCAGAAGGGCGTAGCCACTCTTCTGTTGACTCTTGTTCCTCTTCGTTCTTCCGATTGCGCCACCACCATATAGCAATGCCTGCAACAATTAAATATGGCGCAACCAGCATATATAGAATGCCTGCATTGAGGCCGTTACCCATTGTTCCACCTGCCTGCATATTTGATTCGGCAGACATTTTGCACATTGGGCATTGAGCAAAAACATCAACAAAGAAACACAATGTAATTAATACTAAAACAATCTTTTTCATAATATTTTAATTTAAAGTTCGCTGGCCTCGTTTGTGTCCTGTTTTTTCTTTTATACCTGACTAATCTATATCTCCTAATAATAAGGTTTTAGCATCAAGTAACATAATGGTCCTGTAATAGCAACATAGAGCCAAAATGGATAAACCCAACGTGCCATTTTTTTATGACGGTCAAATTGGTTGGTATATGCGCGGTTAAAGGTAAGCAAAATAAAAGGTAACGTTGCCGCCGCCAATGCAATATGCGTGAGTAACAATACTAAATACCAAGTACGAGTGCTTCCTGCAATAAGACGCTCTTCTGCACTCAATATACCATCGTGATTGGCATCTCCAAACAATATTTCTGGCGTAGTGGAATGATACAGCACGTAACAAAGCAAAAACAAAACAGAGCAAGCCATAGCGCCGTAGATCATTTTACGGTGCAATCCTACATTTTTATTTTTGATAAAATACAATGCAGCCATCAAAAATACCGCAGCACCCGAATTTAATATCGCATGAACAGGTGGCAAAAAACTAAAATCAATACCTAAGTCTAATTTAGGCAATCGACGCATCGCTACCACTAATGATAATACCGCAGCAGAAATAATATATGCTGCAATATTCATTTTCTTTTCTAATTGTATATTTGCTCCAGAACCCATATTTAGAATTGTCTTGGTAATAAAATAGCAATATGTTGCACCATTCTTTCCACTTCTGATTTATCTTCGGCATTGTAAAATCTCCGTATGATGCCAGATGTATCCGTAAGGGCGTAATAATTTGGATATGGGCTTACTTTTTGAGTATTTGTATAATATTGGTATCCTTCTCCCAACACTTTAGACCAATTGTTCAGCCCGCCTGTCCAAACCCAATTAGACATGGAGGCACTCGGTCGAGTTTGAGCATAGGTGTCAAAATCAGCAGATCCTCCCTCTTTGATCATAACTAATCTAAAGTCATTGCGAATGGCTTCTTTTTTATAACCAAACTGACTAAACAACTCTTCACCCGTATCAATAATAAATTTATTTACTGGCACAAGTGATGGATTTGTACCAAAAGAGTGAATAACACAAATTTTACCTTGTAACTGATTTTCTTTTGTCCCATCAGGCCAAAGAATAGGTACCTGAGGTATTTTACCAAAATCTTTTAATTCGCTTTGGGCATTTACCCGCCATTCAAAGCCTTTTTTTAGATAAACATAAGACATGGTAGGCAAGCCAAAAAGTAATATACCAATCACGCCGTAAACAAATATTTTCTTTGGCGTTAATTTTTTAGTTTCTTGATCAGACATTTTTTACAAAAAATTGACAATCAACAAGAAAGGCGAGGTGTATACCTCGCCTTTCTTACAAATTAGCCTTTATGATTGGATAAGGAGGGCGATATAATATAGCCCGTTTTTCCTGAACTAGGTGTAACGACTTGTTCATTTTTCTCTTTAATTAACTCTCGACGTGCACCCCATACGGAGCCTTCTTGGAAGAATGCAATGATAGCCCAAACTAACAAAAGTGTAGGCAAAAGTACGCTCATTGCCATTCCACGCACCTCATGTGCCATGTGCATAAAGAAAAATACAATAAAGTAGGCTTTATACAATGAAAACCCTACCATAACAAGCATATAAATATAGTGCATAGCACCTTCCCATTTGTGACCAAAAAGGAAGCCTTTTGCCCAAAGAGCAATAAATACTTCAACGATAGTGATGATACCTAGAAGAATAAGTCCGCGAAGTACAAATTGTTTTTGTTCTTCGTATGTTTGATGAGCAGCCATAAGTTGAATACTGTTCTTTATTTCGTTGTTGTGATGAAAAATTATAGCAGATAGAATACAAGGAATACAAATACCCATACCAAATCTACAAAGTGCCAATATAGACCAATTTTCTCTACCATTTCATGGCCATTTTTCCGAGCGGCATACAAACCTCCTGCGGTATTAATAGCAATAATAGCCAAAAACAAAACACCAGAGAATACGTGGAAACCGTGGAAACCAGTAATAAAGAAAAATAAAGCACCAAATGCCTTAGGGCCAAAAGCCGCTTCTACTACCTGACCTGCTTTAGGCCCCGTAGTAAACTTCACTTTTGTTGAATTAAGCATTTCAATCGTATGGTCTTTTGTTTTATACATCAAACCTTCAGCCTTTAACTCATTTTTAGCATCACGTGATACGTGGTGTAATGTGTAGTTGTCGCCTTTAACGAAAGTAATCGGAGAGCCATCAGGATAAAGGGCTTCTTTACCATCAGCACCTAGATAAACACCATCATACATATGTCTGCCAAATGGATTTTGAGTGATCGTCATATCTTCATGTGCGATCAAAGTAGTCCATTCGTACGCTTGGCAACCCAAAAACGTAGCACCGCCAAGTACTGTCATCACCATCCAAAACACTACACCGCTCCTGTTCTCCCTATGACCTTCTTGTACTGCACGAACCATTGTAGCAGAACTAAAGATAAGTACGAAAGTCATGAAGGTTACGAAAATCAAAGGCCAATGCCCTTTCAAAAACGGTACGGTCGCAAATACCCAATCTGGTTCCGGCCAAGTTGGCATACTAAAACGTAGTGCGCCATAAGCAATCAAAAAACCAGCGAACGTAAATGCATCTGATACGAGGAAATACCACATCATCAGTTTACCATAACTGGCTTTGAACGGTTCTTTACCGCCTTCCCAAGCACCAGAATTGTCTTCTTCGTGCTCGTGTGTTTCGTGTGCGTGTTTAACAGAAGTATCTGCCATTTTATACAAATTTATGCTTTAAATTTTATTAATAAAATCTAGAGAAACAGTAATTAATCTATAATCCCTAATATTTTACGTATAATACATTTTATACTTTTATAGATTCAATGCAAAAAATATTACAAGATAAATCCATAAAATATCTACAAAGTGCCAATATTGTAATACTAATTCAAACCTTTGCTTCCGTCTTAAAGTTGGTTTATACGGCAAATAATAAGCATGAATTATTGCAGTGGTCAAAGCAGCAATCCCCCCCAAAACGTGCGCTGCATGTAACCCAGATATAACATAAATAAAAGAACTTGATGGGTTAACCGTAATGGTTGCTCCCATTGCTGTCATCTGCTCCCAGCCCTTATATTGCAAAACAACAAAAGCAATACCCAATACAAATGTCGCTAAAAGTAAACGCTTATATTGCTGTTCTTTTCCAGTTTTAAAACCTTGATAAGACAACTGTAAAGTTACACTACTCAACATTATGACTAAAGTATTAATAAAGAACAAACTAGGCAATTCAAATTCATACCAGTTTCCCGCAGAACGTCGTACGATAAAAGCACTTGTAAAAGCGGCAAACATCATAATAATGCTCCCAATACCTACCCACAAAGTGAGTTTTAATGGGTGTATTTTATTGTTCCTATACTCAGATCTTGTCACTGTATTCATTTTAAAATAATTTGTCTAGCAACAATACAATTAATGTAATCGGTAAATGAAAAAACGAAATAAACATTTGTCTTCTCGCCGTTGCCCGATCACAATATTTATACAACTGCAAACAACTATACGCCCAATAGGCATTTAACCCCATCAAAATAACCGCTGCAACTCCTCCAGTTAAACCTATATACCACGCTGCTCCAGAAAGTAATACTAAAGCAACACAAAAAACAGATGAAATAAGACCAACTGAGCTATCTTTTTCACCACTTACTGAGGGCAACAAGCTAAAGCCTGCTTTTTTATAGTCTTCATCTGCTAACCAAGCAACCGCCCAAAAATGGGGAAATTGCCATAAAAATTGGATCGCAAACAACATTAACCCATATAAACTGATTTGATGCTCAAATGCAACAGTCCCAATAATATTCGGTAATGCTCCCGGTATTGCGCCTACCCATACGGCTAAAGCAGAATATCGCTTCATCGGGGTATAAATAAAGGCGTAACTAATCAAAGACAATGTACCCAAAAAGCCAGTTAATGGATTGAAAACAGATAAAAAACTGATCCCAAACAATGCCATTACTCCTGCTAATAATACAGCCGTAGAAACCGTCATTCTGCCTGTTGCCAATGGCCTATTAGCGGTACGCAACATTTGCTTATCGAAATCCCGTTCTAATACCTGATTCAATGTATTGGCAGCACCTGTTACCAAAAAACCACCTAATGATAGTAAAAGAACAGAAATCCAATTAAATTGAGTACCCGCTACGATAAAATAAGACATCACTGCAGAAAACAACACCAATAAAGACAACCGGAATTTAACCAATAATCCAAAATCTGTCATTGCATTTCTAAATGCCCCAGTAACAATTCCCGCACCACTCGATATTTCGTTACGCTCCATGCTCCTATTTATTAATGACCGTGATCGTGTTCACCGTCTTTTAAAGGTACATATTGAGGGATGAAATCTTCACCGTCCTTAGCATAATCATAAGGCCAACGTTGTACTGTAGGAATATTTCCAGGCCAGTTACCGTGACCCGCTTCAATTGGTGTTGTCCATTCCAAAGTATTTGCGCCCCAAGGGTTTTTTGTAGTCATTTTCTTTCCGCTAAAAATAGAATAGAAGAAATTAATGATAAACAATACCTGCAAAAAGAATACAACTATGGCAGCAACCGTGATGAATTTATTTAAATCGGTAAAGTGTTTGAACGCATCAAAAGAAGCACCCGCGTCATAATAACGACGTGGAACACCAGCCATACCAGTATAGTGCATTGGCCAGAATATAGCATAAGCACCAATTAAAGTACCCCAAAAGTGAATTTTACCCAAGGTTTCGTTCATAAAACGACCAAACATCTTTGGAAACCAGTGATAAACACCCGCAAACATACCAAAGAACGCTGCTATACCCATTACAATATGGAAGTGGGCAACAACAAAATAAGTATCGTGTAATTGAATATCTA
>JAAFHO010000183.1:3902-9077 GCA_013297575.1 Chitinophagales bacterium | reverse complement strand
AACTACGGCGGTGATCGTTTCTACGTTATTTACCACAGATGGGCATTGCCAAAGTCCTTTTACGGCAGGGAATGGTGGTTTAATACGCGGATTACCACGTTTCCCTTCCAAACTTTCAATCAATGCCGTTTCTTCGCCACAGATATAAGCACCTGCGCCCGGATTTACGTATAAATCAAGGTTATACCCCGTGCCAAGTATGTTTTTGCCCAACCAACCCTTGTCATACGCCTCTTGAATTGCTTTTTCTAAAATAAATACAATCCACGAGTATTCGCCACGGATATAGATATAAGAAGTATTCGCACCCAAGGCGTATGAAGAGGTAATCATACCTTCAATCAGTAAGTGTGGCAGTTTTTCCATCAAAAACCTGTCCTTAAAAGTGCCAGGCTCAGACTCGTCTGCATTGCACAATAAGTAACGCGGCACACCTTCGGGTTTGGCCAAAAACGACCATTTCATACCCGTTGGGAAACCCGCACCACCACGGCCGCGAAGTCCCGATTTTTTCACCTCTTCCACCACCTCATCGGGGGTCATGGATTTTAATGCTTTTTCCACAGAGCGGTATCCGCCGTGTTTTCTATAAACATCATAGGTATGAATACCTGCTACATGTGCGTGTTCTAAGAGAAGTTTACGTCCCATATTTTATATTCGATGATTTGAGTGATTTGAAAATGCTGCCTACAAAAATTTAGCATTTCATCACTCCTCATTTTTTATTTTTAATAAACTAAAGTAATTAATCTGGTTTACGGATTTTTTTGCCGTCTTCATCGTATTTTTCTAATTCCGTCATCAGATCTGCTTTTAGACCTTCTGGCGGAATGACAACTCCGCTGGCAATCAAATCAGGAAAAACAGCGACTAACATACCATCTTCCTGCATTTCGCCTAGCCATTCCAAGAGTTCGTTTACATCTACTACCCCAATTCCATACTCTTCAAAGCCATGTTCCACTCGGAAACGTTCGGCAAATTCAGCACCTGGAAACAGTGGCAGAATATCATCATCTTCTGCTTCCTCGCCTTCACCCAATAACAACCAACCCTCTTCGTCAGCAAGGCCATATACTTCTTCTGTATCTGCTACGGTTTTGATAAAATAGTCGTAGCGTTTTTCTCCTGGTTTTTTAAAGATTTTATCTATTTCTTCTGGTCGTAATTGTGCCATTGTATGAATTATATGGAGTAAAAACGCTGCATTTGCGATAATCACTCAATGAATGTGATAAACTTTTAAAAGACTTAACGATTGCGGTTACTCCTTGACCTGAAAGCAACTTGCCGCCGCCGCAACTAGACATAACGCACATAAAATCAATGCATTACGGGGATCTTCTCCTAATACACTCTTATAAATTAATGGCACTGTTAGCATACCAATAAATTGAGGCACGCAAATAAAGCCATTAAATATCCCGATATAAACCCCCATTTTATCTTTGGAAACAGCATTGGCCAACATTAAATAAGGCAACGACATAATAGATCCCCACGCCAATCCCACGAACCCCATTCCTACGAGATAAATCATTTTATCATTACTCAAAAGCATACTAAAAAAGCCTAATGCACCAATACACAAGAAAATAGCATGTGTTAGTCGGCGACTACCTACTTTTTTTGTAATTGCAGGAATGAAAATGGAGATCACAAAACAAGTAATACTAAACATAGCGAAACAGAGTCCGCCCCATTTTGTACCTGCTTCAAAACCTTCTGGGTTGATTTTAGGATCAGAAGCATTGAACGCATATCTTGCACAAGCCAAAGATAAATATTGCCACATTAATGGAAGACCGTACCAAGTAAAAAACTTTACCCACCATAATTGCCTCATAACGGGCGGCATTTCGGATAAAGAGGATAGTATTTCCCTAAAAATAGGCAAACCAAATATCAAATATGTTCCTCCTAAAATACCAACACCAACTTCGCCCCCAAAAACATATGAACCTGTACGTGCAGCAAAAGCGAAACCCATTACAGCGGCAGATATAGACAATGCTAAACGCCAAAACTGGATATTTTTCTTTTGTTCAACACTATAAATAGTTTCTTTTTTATAATCATCATTTTCTGGCGGGTACTCTTTTGTCGTGTACATCGTCCAAAAAACAGTAGCCAATATAGAAGCCGCTCCAATATAAAACGGGAAACGCACCGAATTGGGGATACCATTTGTTACATCTGCGCCCATTGCCATCGAAATACCAATCAAAGGCAGTATAAAAGGCATCAAATTGGCCAATGTTTGGCCAAAACCAACCATAAACGACTGCACAGAAAAACCTGTTGGACGTTGTTTGGAGTTCAGCATATCACCAACAAAAGCACGAAATGGCTCCATTGAAGCATTCAAACCCGCATCCAATAACCACATCAAGCACGCCGCCATCAAAACGGAAGAAGAATTGGGCATCAAAACCATCGCAATACTACCCACTATGGCACCGATAAACACATAAGGTTTACGGCGACCCCAACGTGGCGACCAACTCTTATCCGACATGGCTCCAATAATAGGTTGTAGTAGCAAACCAGTCAAGGGGCCTGCCAACCAAAGGCCGGGAATGGCACTTTCTTCGGCTCCTAAATAGCGATAAATAGGACTCATATTAGCCTGTTGAAGGCCAAATCCGTATTGTATCCCCAAGAAACCAAAACTCATGCTAATGATTTGGCCAAAAGAAAGATCGGGTTTGTTGTCTTCCCCAGATCTGCCTTGGTCATCATCGAGTATTGTTGATGTAGTTGCCATAATTATAAAAGTTAGTTAATCGTTTGCTTCGTTCAGTGCATTTTCCAAGTCCCCTTATCAATTTTTCCAGCCTTGCAATCTTCAATAAATTGGTCAATTTTAGCCTCATCCAAATGTTCGTGAAAGAACTCCCCCACCTGCATCATAGGTGCGTATCCACACGCACCAAGGCATTCCACTTGCTTGATGGTGAACATTCCATCGGGCGTAATTTGATTTTTACCAATACCCAATTTCAGTTTGGTATATTCGATGATGCGTTCTGCGCCTTCAATGGCACAGGGGCCGGTTTGGCAAAATTCCAATACGTACTTGCCCACTGGAGCCAAGTTGTACATGGAATAAAAAGAAGCCACCTCATATACTTCAATTGGCGTAATGCCCAATACCTCCGCCACATGATCCATTGCAGGTACACTGAGCCAGCCCTCATTTTCTTCTTGCGCAATGTGAAGTGCGCGAATAATGGCGCTCTTTCCCCTTCCTTCAGGGTATTTGGTCATTAATGATTTTACCTCCTTGTGGGCGGCATCCGAATATTGGAAAGGTGCGCTATGTTCTGTTACTGCGTGCATGCTTGCGTGATGATAAATGATGAATAAATTAGGCTAATGAATTGAATTTTAAATAATTACACCATTAAACTTACTTATTCAATACTATTTTTATGAAAAAATTTCTTTTAAGTCAATTTGAAGTTCGGGGAATATATCAGATGTCGCAAAATGGTCTTCATCTTCACTAAACACCCTGTAATGGCCATACTCACCGTTTGGTTGGAGCGTATAAGCCTGTATAAGATGCTCCGTTGGATGGACAATCCAATATTCTGGCACTAGATTCTCCTGAACAACTGGTACTTTCTTTTAATGTCGTGCTGTACGGAGCCTGGTGAAAGAATTTCTATAATCCAATCAGGTGCGCCAATACAGCCTTTCTCGTCCAATTTATTTTCATCGCAGATGATACAAATATCGGGTTGTACCACTGTATAAATTTCTTTGTTTTTGGCTTTTGATTTTTTTGCATCCAATAACCTTACATCGAAAGGTGCGTGGAATAAATTACAAGACTTCCCCTTAAATGCACCTAACAATTCTCCTATCAGTCTTGTGGACACCTTTTGGTGCTTCACCGACGGCGCAGGCGACATTTTGAATATTTTACCCTTAATAATCTCCACCCGCTCCTCGAACTTCCAAGAGAGGTAATCCGCATAGCTAAAAATGCCATTAGGGTCAATATGTGCAAAATCCGTTACCATTTTTTACGCGTCTAATTCACCAGCGATGACATTCATCGAACTCATGGTCAAAATAGCATCGGAGAGCATAGATCCTTTTACCATTTCGGGGTATGCTTGGTAATAAATGAAGCAAGGGCGACGGAAATGCAAACGATAAGGCGTTCGTCCACCGTCACTAATTAAATAGAAGCCCAATTCGCCGTTTCCACCTTCCACAGCATGATAAACCTCCCCTACTGGGATTGGCGTTTCACCCATGACTACTTTAAAATGGTAGATTAAAGCCTCCATTTTTGTATAAACATCTTCCTTTAAAGGCAAATAATAATCCGGCACATCGGCGTGAAAATCACCTTGCGGTAGATTATTATACGCTTGATGGATAATCCTCAACGACTGGCGGATTTCTTCCTGACGTACCACAAAGCGATCGTAAGTATCGCCATTAGCACCAACTGGAATTGTAAACTCAAAATCCTGATACGAGGAGTATGGGTTCATTACACGCACATCATAATCAATACCAGCGGCACGCAGGTTTGGGCCAGTAAACCCGTATTCCATAGCGCGTTTTCCTTCAATTGGGCCAGCACCAATCGTGCGATCCATGAAGATGCGGTTACGTTCTAACATGCTATTAAACTCTTCCAATTTAGGTGGGAAGGATTTAAGGAATGCTTTTAGTTTGGTGTGAAATCCTGTTGAAAAATCGCGTTCCATACCGCCAATACGTCCAATATTGGTCGTTAGGCGAGCGCCGCATACTTCTTCAAAAATATCATAAATGGCTTCACGCTCTTGGAACATATAGGTAAAGCCAGTCAAAGCACCAGTATCCACGCCAATTACAGCATTGCACACCAAATGGTCGGCAATACGCGCTAATTCCATGATAATCACACGCATATACTGGGCACGTTTGGGCACTTCAATCTTTGCCAACTTCTCTACTGTCATGTGCCAGCCCATATTATTGATCGGAGAGGAGCAATAATTCAAGCGATCAGTAATAGGAGTCACTTGATTATATGGACGGCGTTCGGCCAGTTTTTCAAAAGCGCGGTGAATATACCCAATAGTTGGTTCTGCACTCACGATGCGTTCACCATCCATTTTCATCACGTTTTGGAAGATACCATGCGTGGTAGGATGGGTTGGG
>JAAFHO010000183.1:0-3892 GCA_013297575.1 Chitinophagales bacterium | reverse complement strand
CGAAAAATACGATTGTACGTGCATAATGATTAGTCGAAGGTTTGTTCGTAATTGCCATCGCGGCCGAAGAAGCGGTCGTCCTTATCGGTACGTGTGCCATCTTCCAAACGGTATTGTTTACGCATAGGGAAAACTTCCATTTCATCTACATTCAAAATACGCACTAGATTTGGATGTCCTGTAAAATTGATACCAAAAAAGTCGTATTCTTGACGCTCCATCCAATTAGCGGTAGGCCAAAGCGTAGTAGCAGTGGGAACAGAAGCATCATTTTCTGGCGTATAAATTTTAACGCGCATCCTAAAATTATCCACCCAATTATGAAGATGATAGACTACGCATATTTCTTCACCCGTTCTTTCTGGATAATGTACACCACAAAGCGAGGTCAAAAAATTACATTGTAGTTGCTCATCATCGCGCAAAAAATGTAAAAAATCAATGATTTGCTCGCGGGTCGATTCCACACAAAGCATATCATCGTAAGATGTTTCGCTACTTTTGATAAAGTGCGCACCTTTTTGTTCTATTCTGGCAAGTGCCAGTTCATTGGTCAATGCCATTATGCGATCTGATATTTTTCAAGCAAATGTTGATATTCTGGAGAATGGCGGCGGCGTAAAGGTTCATTTTTTACCAACTCCTGTATTTTCATTACACCATCAATGATTTGTTCAGGACGCGGAGGGCATCCTGGCACATAAACATCTACTGGAATGACCTTATCGATACCCTGAAGTACAGAATAAGTATCAAAAATGCCCCCCGAACTAGCACAGGCACCTACAGCGATGACCCATTTAGGTTCGGCCATTTGAACGTAAACTTGGCGAAGGATGGGCCCCATTTTTTTAGAAATAGTACCCATTACCATCAGCAAATCTGCTTGGCGAGGTGAGAAAGAGAGGCGTTCCATACCAAAACGAGCAAGATCGTAATTGGTACCCATAGTTGCCATAAATTCGATACCGCAGCAAGAAGTTGCAAACGGAAGTGGCCAAATAGAGTTGGCACGTGCCAAACCTACTGCTTTTGAAAGGGAAGTTGCGAAAAATCCTTCGCCGCCGTATCCTTCGGGCATTTCTTCTATCTTTGCCATATTATTAAGTTATATTTTTTGATCTTATTGAATTAATTTTGAATTTAGGATTATCTAAAATTGGAGGTTATAAAAAACCAAACTTAGCGGTCCCATTCTAGCGCGCCTTTTTTCCATACATAAACAAAACCTAGCAGGAAAACAGCCACAAACATAAGAACAGCCATATAGCCATCCCAGCCCAATGCCCTAAAATTTTCAGCATAAGGATAAAAAAAGATGACTTCCACATCGAAAAGAACAAAAAGAATGGCTGTCATAAAATATTTAATAGAAACAGGCATACGTGCGTTACCTTGAGATTCTATACCACATTCAAAATTTTCGTCTTTTACCTTGTTTTTGCGACTAGGGCCAAGGATGTGGGTAACTACCAACACAAATCCTACGAATCCGATGGCGACCAACGATTGCAATACAACGGGCAAATATGCGCTACTGTCCATAATAATAGTTTTACTTTTAAACGGCATTTCAACGATAGTGTTCATCAAACGCTATCAATTTCCGCCGCAAAAGTAGAACATTTTCATTGTCTTGGTAAATATTCAAATGATTTGTAAAAAAATGATTGCAAATTTGGAGTTGTTCCAGATAAGAAAACAGTTTTGTGTTTAAAATAAGTATTGTACTTTTGCGCTGTTTAATACATTAAAATCAGAAAATCAACGTTTTACGATGAAATATATAACATTTACACGCGCTTACGCCTTTTTGACCCTAAGTTTTCTTTTTTGTGCATGTGGAGGAAATTCAACTACCGAGAATAAAAATATCGGTACAAAATTCTTTTTTGCCCCTTATGGCACGCCAGTTTTAGATGGTTCATCCTCCGATGAGGCTTGGGAAAATGCAGAATGGTACGCCATAAATCAAAACTGGCTCCCCCCCTACACCCCTGATTCACTGGATTTCAAAGGCCGTTTTAAGGTGATATGGGACGAAAACATGCTGTACATTCTAGCAGAGATCACAGACGACACCTTAGTTGATACCCACTCCGACGGGCTCGTTCAATATTTCGACGATGACTGCTTGGAAGTCTTTGTGGATGAAGATGCTTCAGGTGGCGATCACGCCTATAATTATAATGCATTTGCCTACCATATTGCCTTGGACAACAAGGTAGTGGATATTGCGCCTGATAGTTCAAAGCGATATTATGACGATCATTGTATTTCTTTGCGTAATACTGTGGGTAATATTAGCGTGTGGGAAGTAGGAATAAAAATTTTTGATGGCAAGAATTACGTTGATGGCGGCGAAAACATTCCGAAAACGCTTAAACAAATGAAAAAGATTGGTTTTGCGCTCGCCTATTGCGATAATGACCATTCGCCAGAGCGTGAACACTTTATGGGAAGTATGCCCATTGAGGGGCAAGATAAAAACAGGGCTTGGCAAGATGCCAGTCTTTTGGGTATTTTAGAGTTAAAATAGGCGGTTTTTTAAAACTTAACTTTGCAGAAATTAATTTATAGTTAAGTTTGCGCCAAGTTTTAACTAACATACTATAATTAAATTCAATTTATTTATGAAGCATTTATTTACCTCTTTGCTGATGCTCTGCATCGCGGGGGCTACTTCGCTTTTTGCTCAAGTTACCAACGGAACTTTGGTTGGTCTAGTTGTGGATAACGAAGGAGAAGCCCTTATTGGTGCAACTGTAGTTGCTACGCACGTACCATCAGGTACTGTTTATGGCACAGCAACACGCACAGATGGCCATTACACCATTCCAAATATGCGCGTGGGCGGCCCTTATTCCGTAAAAGTTACCTATACAGGTTTCAAAACATCCGAAGCCACCGTTAATTCAGTTGCTTTGGGTACTAAAACGGTACGCGATTTTGTTATGGAAAACAATGCAGTTGCGATTACTGGTATCGAAGTTGTTGCTGATGCCAGCCTGAAGACTGGTGCTGCAACAGGTGTGAATAGCGATCAAATCCGGGCATTGCCTACGATTCGTCGCTCTATTGATGATTACACCCGTTTGAATCCATTGGCTGCGGAAGGTGGAAGTTTTGGCGGTCGCAATGACCAATTCAACAACTATTCTTTAGATGGTGCCATCTTCAACAATCCATTTGGTTTGGATGCGGCTACACCCGGTGGTCAAACAGATGCACAGCCTGTTTCTTTGGATGCTATTGAGCAAATCAACGTTTCCATAGCACCTTATGATGTAACTCAAGCAGGTTTTACTGGTGCAGCAATCAATGCAGTTACAAAATCAGGTACGAATCAATTCCACGGCACTGTATATGGCTTTGGTCGTAACAAGAATATGTATGGCGTAAAAGTAGGTGATGACAAGGCTGTTCGTGGTGATTTGCGCCAAACCCAAACAGGTTTTAGTGTAGGTGGCCCATTGATTAAGAACAAATTATTCTTCTTTGCGAATGTGGAAGTAGAACGCCGCTCGGATTTAGGTTCTTATTTTGTACCCAACCGTGGTACTGGTGCAGCCAACGAGTCTCGTGTTTTGGCATCAGATATGGAATTGGTGCGTAGCCTTTTGAAATCTAAATATGGTTATGAATCAGGTGAAATTGAGAATTTCCGTCACCGTACTGATAACCAAAAGGCGTTATTGAAACTGGATTGGAACATCAATAAAAACCATTCTTTGAGCATTATGGGTAATTTTATGGATGCTGCTAAAGACAAACCAGCGCATCCATCGGCTATCGGTCGCCGCGGCCCCGATTTCTTAACCCTTCAAATGCAAAATGCAGGCTACCGCATCAATAATAAGTTGTTTGGTGGTATTGCTGAGTTAAAATCTTT
>JAAFHO010000182.1 GCA_013297575.1 Chitinophagales bacterium | reverse complement strand
TCCTAAATGTAGCAAAATAAAAGTATTTAATATGCAAATAATAAAAAATATTTCCATCATTGGCCTTGTGCTATGGGCAAATACCTTTTTTGCGCAAGGCTATACCAAATGGGTATTGGGCGATACATCGGATATGGTCACCACCAATCATCAGCCGGGTATCGTACTGGCAGGCGGTGGCACCGACAATGATAGTGCTATGGTTTGGATGCTCAAGCGGGCCGCTGGTGGCGATGTCGTCGTCATACGGGCCTCTGGGTCGGATGGTTATAATTCCTATTTTTTCGCCGAACTTGGTGTTGCAGTGAACTCCGTTGAAACCATCCGTTTTGATGCCGCCTCTGCTGCTAACGATCCTTATGTGATTTGGAAAATCCGGAATGCCGAGGTGCTTTTTATTGCTGGCGGCGACCAATACGATTATTACCAATTTTGGCGCAATACACCTATTGAGGATGCCATTAATTACGTAATCAACGAAAAAAAGGGCACTGTAGGGGGGACCAGCGCAGGTATGGCCATCTTGGGCGATGCATATTATGCACCACCGGGTAGTTCGTTAACTTCGGCGCAAGCACTGGCCAATCCTTATCATGCCAATATCAATGTTTTGGGTAAAAGCGATTTTATCAAAGCACCTTTTCTACAAGATCTGATCACGGATACCCATTACGATCAGCGGGACAGACAAGGCCGACAGGTTACTTTTTTAGCACGATTAACCAACGATTATAATAAGCGCATTTACGGGATTGCTTGTAATGAGTTTACCGCAGTGTGTATTGATGGGGATGGAATTGCTAAAGTTTTTGGTAGTCTTGCTTATTTTTTGCGTTCCAATTGCCAAAATGAGTTTAAACCCGAAACGATTGTCAGCGCAACACCGCTTACTTGGAACCGACAACAAGCCGCTATTCAGGTGTATAAAATGCCCGGAGCATCCGTTCCTACCCATACTTTTAACCTGAATGATTGGGAAACGGCATCCGGTGGGACTTGGGAAAACTGGTATGTACAACAAGGTGTATTACAAAAACAGCTCAATGTTACGGGTATTTGCGCCCCAGTTTCGGCTTCCGATGATCTGTTATTGCCCGAAGCAGCCATTAGCATTGTTCCTAATCCTGTACACCGTGTTTTTCAACTAAAAACAGATTTAACCGAGATATTTGATTTGCAATTGCTCGATACGACAGGGCGTTTGATTTGGTCGGCTAATTCGGTTGTACCTAATACTAATCTCCAATTGCCGAAAGATATTCCAGCAGGCGTTTTTAACCTTCAAATACGCTCTGAATCGGCCATTTTGGTTCAAAAAATAGTTATTCAATGATTTGGGTTATTGCCATAACGGCATTTTTAGGATCGCTATTAACCCTGTTTTCGGGTTTTGGCTTGGGTACTTTATTGACACCCGTTTTTGGTATTTTTTTCCCAATACACATCGCCATTGCACTTACAGGGATTGTGCATTTGTTGAATAACTTATTCAAATTGAGTCTTTTGGGCAAAAATGCCAACCGCGATATGGTGTTGCGCTTTGGTATTCCGTCCGTCATTGGGGGATTTGTTGGGGCATGGATACTTACTTTTCTCACGGGTATGCAGCCATTGCATACGTGGCATTGGGGGCAACATGTGTGCGAGGTTACTCCGCTCAAACTCATTATTGCGGTATTAATGCTGTTTTTTACGTTTATGGAACTGGTGCCAGCCCTTAAAAACCTACAATTTGCTAAAAAGTATTTGACAGGCGGTGGTTTACTCAGCGGTTTTTTTGGCGGATTAAGTGGTAACCAAGGTGCGCTCAGGTCTGCTTTTTTGATCAATGCGGGTTTGGACAAAACGGCCTATATTGCAACAGGTGTTTTTATTGCCTGTATGGTGGACTTGACGCGATTACCGCTCTATTTTGCGCGTTTTGAAGCGGCTTCTTTGGCTTCGGAATGGCGTATTTTGTTGTTGGCCACGGTGAGTGCTTTTGCTGGGGCTTGGGTCGGTAATCGATATTTAAAAAAGGTTACTTACGAAACGGTTCAACTTATAACGGCTACATTTATGCTTGTTTTTGCTGTTTTGTTGGGCATTGGGGTGATTTAAATCAAAGCAGAAAACAGTAAGGCAACTCAAATCTTTATCCTACTTTTGTGCCCGAGGAAAAATATCTCCAAATAACACATGGCAAAGCATAAAAAAGAAACAGCACAGGCACCGATTGAACCCGTAGTCGCTCCACAAGAGATCAGTACGCCTACTACTGCGGGTCTCGCTATTTTGGAAAACCCAATGGTGGCTTGTTTATGCCTGTTTGTTGCTGCATTTGTGGCTTATGGCGGTTCTATCAGCAACGATTTTGTGTTTTTCGATGATGACAAAGCCATTTTGTACAATAAAACCCTACAAAATCCTAGTTTTTTAGGTTTTTTCAAAGGGCAAAACCTCGGTATGTTTGCGCCTTTTACTTGGATTGCTTATTGGGTAGGCAAGTCTATTTCGGGCAACGAGGCTTGGGGATATCACTTTTTAGGTGTGCTTTTTCACGCGATCAATGCAGTATTGGCTTATTTGGTACTGAGCCGCTTGACGGATAAAAAATGGGTTTCGTTCGGAGCGGTATTGCTCTTTGCTGTGCATCCTATTCAGGCTGAAGCCGTATGTTGGGCGGCTGGTTTATCCGCTGTTTTGTTTGCCACTTTTTATTTAGCGGGGCTATTGGCGTGGGTGAGTTGGAGTAAAAACAGTAATAAAATCTATTACGGATTGGCGTTGCTGGCTTTTATTGCCGCTTGTTTGTCCAAATCTGCGGCGGTGACATTGCCATTGTTATTGGTGCTTTTTGATGTTTACAAAGGGAAAAGCATCTTTACATCTGGTTTTTGGCTCGAAAAAGCCCCATTTTTTGCACTTTCGCTCTATTTTGGTCTAAATACTTTTAGTACCCGTGCCGAAGAAGGCCACGATATAGTAGCGTCTTCGTCGGTATTTAGTGCGGCTGATCGCTTTTTTATGGTGTGCCAAACACTGTTGTTCTATCCGTTCAAAACCTTATTGCCGTTGGGTTATTCCGTGGCATATCCTTTTGTAAAAGAGCAGGGCAGTTGGGGGATTACCTATTTGGCCGCTCCTTTGGTACTCGCTGGATTAGCCTATTTGGTGTATAAATATTTGCGCAATAGCCCTAATTATTTATTGGGTTTGGGGCTTTATATATTGCCGCTGGTGGTGATGTTGCCTTTCCGCACGGTAGGTAGTTTTGAATTGCGCTCCGATCGTTATGCCTATCTTTCTAGCCTCGGTATTCTATTTGTTCTGTTTTTGTTTTTGGAAAAACTAGATACCAAACTGCGCAATGGCGTACTGATTGCTGCGGCTGTCGTACTTGGCTTTTTGGCCATTCAACAAGCGCAAGTATGGAATAATGGTGTGGATTTATTCAAAAATTGTGTCGATAAAACCCCCGAATCATCACTTTGTCAGTGTAATTTGGCCTATAATAGTCTATTGACCAAGCAATACGAAGCAGCCGTAGATCACTATACTGCAGCCTTGAAATACGATCCCAGCACGATAGAAGCCTATAACGGGCGTGGACAAGCCTATATGGAACTCCGAAAATTTCCTGAAGCATATAGTGATTTTGACCAAGCGATCAAAGGTGGGCTTTCCTCCCCAAAATTGTTTTTGAACCGAGGTAAATGCCTTGTCATCAATGGGCAACCTGAAAAAGCCATCCCTGATTTGGGTAAGAGTTTGGAATTGGAACCGAAATCACCGGAGGCTTACTATTTTCGTGCCACGGCTTACGACAAAACGAACCATCCCGATCAGGCATTAAAAGATTACGGACAAGCGTTGTCACAAAACCCTAATTATATAGAAGCCATGGTTAACCGTGGTCAATTGCAGTTTAAATCGCAACAATACGCAGCCGCTATTGAAGATTTTACCAATAGTCTAGCCATAGCCGCCGATGCTGTAAAACCCATGATATTGGTCAACCGCGCCAATGCCTATTTGATGAGTGGCAATACCCAAAGTGCCTTAGAAGATGCTGACCAAGCACTGGGCATTAACCCAAATTTCCAACGCGGCTACCATACCCGTGCGGCCATTTGGAAAACCTTGGGTAACGCAGCAAGAGCCGCCGAAGACCTTAAAAAAGCAGGAAATTAAGTAAAATCTATGCTTTCCTTACGCCCTTATAACGACGAAATAGATTTCCCAGAAATCTACAAACTCAATTGCGACCCCGAAGCCATGCGGTATATCCGCACTCCTGAAACGGAAGTAGCACCCGTACGCGCTCGCGTAAACATCACCTTGGAATACAGTAGTAAAAATGCTGGTTTCGGTATTTTTATGATTATTAATGATGAAACAGGTGCAATTATTGGCAATATGATCCTCCGCCATGCCAATTGGGACAATACAGGTGCTGTGGAAATAGGATACGTAATTAACCCTGATAGTTGGGGAAATGGCTATGCCACCCAAGCCATAAAATTACTAATTGAATACGCAAAAACAAGGCATAACTGCACATTTATGGTGGCGTTTACGGACGCCAATAACGGCGCATCTAATCGCGTTTTAGAAAAAAACGGATTTGTTTGTGTAGGTGAAGAGTATATCTATGAGTGGAATTGTTTGCGTTGGGAACGCGCTGAATAATTTACTATTTTCGTTTATTTATAAAAACACCATCACTTTTATTACCCATATATGCCCCCCATGTTGGTGGTATAGTTGAAGCAATTTTGGTAGGGATCATAGAAACAATCATGCCATTGAGTTCGATGGCACTTGATGTGTTCATTTGTACACAAAAGGCCATTTCCCAAAAGCCATTCTTATCCACATCGCCCAACCAAGGTGTAGTAGCAATATTTTTAAAGTCGAAAAGATCGCCCAGTTGCCCTGTAGAATCGCGGTGTATATCAAGCACAACTACCCTTGTTTTCATATTGGCAAAATTCCGTGCGTCACAATCAAATTCATTTACACTGACCAATACCTCATCGTAGCCATCGTTGTTCAAATCGGCTGTGAGCGGCGAACTAAATCCGGTACATCCAATTTGATACTTACGGATCACCTTTCCAGTGGCGCCATCTAATGCTATTTCAACACCTCCAACGTTTTCTGGCCATTTCCCTTCCATACAATACAGTAGAAAGTCGGGTACGCCATCATTGTTGAAATTACCAGGAGCAAGACTACTATTCGATTCTGTATCCGGTATTGAAATGGACCAAAAAAGGCTATCATTTTTCCCATTAATGGCCGAAACAGTGCTATTATGGCAATTGACCACTATATCAAAAATGCCATCGCTGTTCAAATCTGTGAGTATTGGTGGGGCGATAAAACCGTGTCCTTCTCCTTCTGCCAGCATCTTAGCCTGAGCAATATTACCCAACATTAATTCCTTCCAAGTGACCCTGTAAAAACGGCCACTTATGGTCTCGCCTCCGGTACCAAAAAATACATCTAAACTGCCGTTATTGTCATAATCGAGTACAACAGGAGACATATACGTTTCTTTGCCATCGGGCATAGCCGCTGCTGTAAGTACATTGCCCGTTTTACTATCCAGCACCAATAGTACACCTGCTTCGCGTCCTGCTACAACATCGGGAGGAATCGTTACATTGCCTCCATTGGATACCAGTAGATCTTGCAGTCCATCATTATTCTGATCGGGTACAAGTTGGGCATTATAAAAATTAAAATGCGCTGTTTTGAGCGGGCCAGTAGTATCCATTGGTATTTGGTATTTCCAAATAATGGTACCAAGAAGCCCATCAATGGCTAAAAAAGTAGATTTTCGCCCACCTATAAATACATCTGGATATCCATCACCGGTAATGTCTAGGAATGTTGCTGAGCCAAATATTTGATCCTCAGTGGCTATTTTCCAAAGGATATGGCCGTTGCGCCCATTGATCGCAATAACACCTTTATCGGTGGATTGGTGGAGGCGTTTACCACCTCCTATGACAAAATCAAGTGTGCCATCGCCGTTGAGATCGGCAGTACGTAAAGACGAATTGGTACCTTCATTAGGAAAAGAGCGCGCCCACATCCGTGTTTTTTGCTTATTAGTGCAATTAAAAAACAGCAGGAGCGTGCAACATAAAAGCAATCCAAATTGATCTTTTACCATTATATAAACTTATGAAAGAGATTATTTCCCCTTTTTTACGCCGCCGCCGCGATAAGCATTTCCTTTTCGGCTACTAGATCCACCAAATTTATTGGATTGGAAACTGTTCTTATTGTTGCCAAAAGGGTTGAAGGCTGGCTTTTTCGCTGGCCCCGTTTTAGCAGGTTTAGCAAGTACGGGCTTAGCAGGTGTTGTTGGCTGCTCTGCCGGTGTTTGATTTTCAGGCGGCGTTTGATTTTCTAATTCTTCAGACATAGTTGTACTGTGAAATTGTGAATAATGCGGTGCAAAGTTAGTTCCTATTTTTATTTCTACGTTTAAAATTTATAAATGCTTACCTTCGTGTCGGAAATTAGGAACGATGCTGGAATAAAAGTTCAAATTCAGGTTCAAGATTTTGCGGTCAAATAAGTGTTTTTTGAGGCGAATAGTGGGGCTATTTAACGAGAAAAACGTGCAGTTTGAACGTAAAAGATGGGCCTCAATTTGGACTTTTATTCCAGCATCGTTCCTCAAACATTATAAAATGATAAAAAACGCACCCCTTGGCCAGCACGGCCTTATCGCATCACAAATTGGACTAGGCTGTATGGGCATGTCGGAATTTTATGGCGAAACCGACGAGAAAGAATCATTGCGCACTTTGTCACGCGCGTTGGATCTTGGTGTCAATTTTTGGGATACTTCCGATATTTATGGCCCACATAAAAACGAGATATTACTGGCAAAAATATTAAAAGATCGGCGGAAAGAGGTGGTTTTGGCCACTAAATTTGGTATTGTGCGCGATCCGAACGACCCTAGTGTACGTGGTTTAAATGGTACACCGGAGTATTGCCAGAAGGCTTGCGAAGCCAGTTTGTTGCGACTTGGTATCGACGAAATTGACCTGTATTATTTGCACCGTGTGGATCCTAATACGCCCATAGAAGAAACAGTAGGTGCTATGGCCGATTTAATATCACAAGGCAAGGTGCGTTATTTGGGGCTTTCCGAGGCCGCAGCCTCCACACTCCAAAGGGCTTGTGCGGTGCATCCTATTTCTGCTTTACAAACGGAATATTCGCTTTGGTCGCGCGATCCTGAGGCAGAAATCATTCCTACTTGCAGGGCATTGGGGATTGGTTTTGTGCCTTATAGCCCATTGAGCCGTGGTTTTCTTTCGGGAGAAATACGCTCGATAGATGATTTTGCAGCCGATGATTACCGACGTATTTCCCCGCGTTTTCAAGGTGAAAATTTTCAGAAAAACTTAGATTTAGTAGAAAAAATTAAAGCATTGGCTGAAGTCAAACACTGTACCCCTTCGCAATTGGCATTGGCTTGGGTATTGGCGCAAGGGGAAGATTTTTTCCCGATTCCAGGCACAAAAAGGGTGAAGTATTTAGAAGAAAACGCAGCGGCTGCCGAAGTAGTATTGACCAGCGAAGATTTGGAGGCGATTGAAAAAATTGCACCCAAAGGTATTGCCGCAGGAGAACGCTATGGAGCAATAGCGATGAAATCTGTGAATGTGTAAGGTCAAGTATTTAATCAAAAACAAATGCGCATACTCATTGTAGAAGACGATCCAATCATTGGAGCAGACTTGGAGGACCGGCTGCAGGAGTTAGGCTATGAAACACTTGGGCCAGTGAGCACAGGAGAGGAAGCGGTTGCCTTTTTTAGCCAAAACCCTACACCTGATTTGGTGTTGATGGATATTCAATTGGATGGGCAACTGGATGGTATTGAAACCGTTCAAATGATCCAGCAAAAACACGCTTCTACCTTTATTTTCCTTACTTCTAATTCCGATGATGCCACATTTGCCCGAGCAAAATCCGTAAAACCTAGTGCTTTCCTATCCAAACCGTTTCGCGGGCGCGACCTTAAACACGCCATTGAACTAGCACTGGGGCAGGTATCACAGTCTAATACTGGACTGGGTAACGAAAGCCCTGAAAATGCTTATTTGTTTCAGGATCGCTTGTTTATTAAAGTAAGTGAGCGAATGATTCGCTTGTTCATTCAGGATATTTTGTGGGTGGAGGCCGATGACTATTACTGCAAAGTAGTGACCAAGGAGCGGGAATACTTGATTAGTCAAACTTTAAAAAAATTTAGTGAGTCTATTGCAAGTGTTCAAAATCTTATGCGCATACACCGCTCTTATATCGTAAATATTGCGCAAATAGAAGAAATTGGCGATTTGTATGTTTTTTTGCATCAGACAAAAATACCTGTGAGTAAAACGGCGAAAGAGGAATTGCTGGCACGGTTGCATAAAATTTAATTCCTTTATTTGCTTCCCTGACGAATTTGCGGTGTTCCCTGTATGTTTCTAGGTGCTTACTGAAAAGTGTACCCTTTATAAATAAGTTATTCGGAGTTTTGTATCGAGTTGAAAAACAGGTGGAGTGGTGAAATGCGAAGTCAGCAATACAGAAAACTGGCCGAGTAATCTTCAGCACTTCCCCTTTCCATTTTTCAACTCAGTATTTTTCAACTCAACTCAACGTAACATTTTTTTCAAAATGAATAAAAATAACTTATTCCATTTGGTGCGCATTTTCAGCCTAATCCTGCTTTGGGCTGGTGCGGACACGGTGCATTTGTCGGCGCAATGCACTGGCGAGGTACTTAATATTTCTGCGGCTATGCACAGTACGAGCGGCACGACCGCTAACTGGACCGTGCCCGCTGGCGGCCCGTTCAAGGTTAAGATCACGGCAAAAGGGGCAAAAGGCGGGGCTGGCGGCAATTATGCGGGCGGGGCGGGAGCGAACATGGCAGGGGACTTCATCGTAAGTTCAGGACAGGTGTTTAATGCCATAGCGGGTGCCCCCGGCGCTGATTTGCCGGGCGGTGACAGATCTGGCGGCGGCGGCGGCGGCTCGGGGATACAGTTACAAGGTGGGACAGCCTTGATTTTGG
>JAAFHO010000181.1 GCA_013297575.1 Chitinophagales bacterium | reverse complement strand
ACTTGGACTATTACGAAAAAAACTTCCCCGCCGATACTGCACGGGAGTTTACCTTGCTTTGGCGCGGGCGGCTTTATACACACCTCGGGCAGTTTGATTCTGCTCAGACCTGTCTGCAAGCATCTTATGAAAGCTGCATCCAGCACAAACGGTACATCAGGGCGGGCGACGCACAAGAAGGTCTGGCAGGCATTTACTATGCACAAGATAACATAGCACAGGCCATTCGCGCCTTTTTGGCGGTGTACGATGCGGTCAAAAATCTCGATACCACTCAATTTAATCGTAAAATCACTGCCATAGCCAATATAGCGTCTGCTTACAGCCAAAGTGACGATCAGCTGGAGGCTCTTATTTGGGCAAAACGCCAAATTCCGCTGACTGCCGACGAGACGAAACCAGAAATGCGGGTACACAAAGTGGATACTTACAAACAACTCGCTGTCATTTACGAAAGATTGAACCTGCCCGACTCTGCCATCTTGATGGCTCAAAAGGCACTTGAACTACAGGAAAAATATAAGACCATCAATGACCGACCCGCATTACTAAATATCCTCGGTGCCAGCTACTTAGCCAAAGGAGCCTGTCCTATTGCACTACAGTACATACAACAAGCCGTCAATACCAGACGTGAAAATAATCCAACACAGCACAGGATTCAAATAGGTGCTCTCGCCGACGCTTACCTCTGCCTTGGTCGCTTAGACTCCGCAGAACTGCTGTACAAAGCACTGGTTCTGGCACCAGATCCGAGCGGGCAATCCCATGCATTTACCAAACTCAGCGATATTTACGCCCGCCAAGGCCAACACAAAGCCGCGTATGATGCCATACAAAGCAGCCTCAAAATACGGCAAAAATTGTTTGACGACAAGCAAATACAAGCAATAGCCGTTGCAAAATCGGAATTGAAACTCGAACAGACTCAGCACCAACTCGCTCAATCAGAACAAAAACACCAAAATGAGCGGTTGCAAAAACTTGTCGTAGTACTCCTCCTTTCGTTTGCTTTGGCTACAGCAATGGCTTTGTTTTTCCGCCAGCGCAACCGCCGCCGCATCTTGGAACAAGAAAACCAACTGCTGGAACAAGACAAAAAACTGCTCGCTCAGGAAAAAGAACTCTCGCAGACCCGTGCGCGGCTCTCCGAACAGGCACTTCAAGCATCGCAGGTGACCCTGAAAAATACACAGGATGAGTTGGACATAACTACCCAATTGCTCGCACTTAAAAGCCAACTGATCGAAGAATTGGAGTTGCGTTTCACGCAGGAACACATCGCGCCCAACGAAGAGATGCCTCCCGGAGCAGCAGAAAACAACAAGATAGTACAGATAAAAATCCTGAACGAAAAAGACTGGATGCGGTTTCGCGAGCGGTTTGAGCAGTATATACCAGGTCTTTATCAAAATTTGAAAGACCGCTACCCATCCCTTACTTCCGCTGAAATCCGGCTGTTTATGCTGATTAAACTCAACTTCGACACCCTCGAAATCTCCGAAGCACTTGGTATCTCCAAAGAAAGTGTGTGGCGCAGCCGCCATAGATTGTCTCAAAAATTGGGATTAGAAGAGACAAAGGATTTGGATGGGTTTGTGGTCGGTTTTTTGATACAATAAATCATTTTACGATTAAGGAATGAGATTTTAATCTAAAAAACGTCTGAATGCTTGCGGTTTTTTCTACAAGTGTGTGAAAAAAGTTTCATTCGTAATGGAGCTACCTCGCTATTTGTTTTGAGCAAGCATTCAGTTTTCATCCAAGTGTCTAATATTGGCAATATATTACCAATTCGGTACGTTAAAAAGTACACACAAAAGTTTAACCGACCATTAAAGTATTTAACGTTCAACGCCACATTATGATGACCTCAAAACATGTTTCCATCGCATTACTTTTTGCGGTGGTATTTCAAATGGCTGCTTTTGCCCAAAACGCCAATAAAGACCTTCCCCTTTCCGAATTTTGGATACAAAAACACCCCAAACTATGGCTACAATACGAATTGGTGCAGCCTTATTCCGATAAAGTAGCCGTATATGGAAACGATGGAGCATACGGATTATTGGATATTTCGGGTAAAGCAATTACCCCGGCTCTGTATAGTTCCATCTATCGTTTGGACACAACCAATTATTTTGCGGTGACTAAGGACGATAAACAAGGCGTTTTTACATTAAACGGCACCGAAGTAATTCCAATTGCATATAGCTATATCCAAATGGGTAATCATCGATTTATCGCTTGTAAAGGTGATACCTGTACGTTCTTCGACCTTTCGGGTAAAGCAATTGTAAATCCTAAACATACCAATTTTATCATCAACGCTGAAGGCTTTGAAGGCTTTTATGCTGCAACGACGGATCTCAAACACTATGGCATCATTAATGAAAACGGGGAATGGGTCATTGAACCTATTTTTAATTCAATTACACTACTCAATGGCCATTCTTGGGTAGGTTATAAACTAGGTATTGAACAGCCCTTAGATCCAAATAAAAAATGGATTTGCCCTATAAAGTATGCGCAGATATTCGCGTTCTCTGCCGATAGAAAAGGTTTTTGGGCTAAAAAAGGAATCAACGACACTTACTATTCTTATTACGATATGCAAGGGCAGCCTGTACCCAAAGTGCCGTCTTTTGAATACGCTGACATAAGAAATGACTTAAATACATTTACAACAGACAACAAATCGGGGGTAATGGACAATAACGGTAATGTCCTATTACCAGCCGTGTATACTACTGCTTACGTAGCCCAATCTGAATGGAATGCCACGGTATCTAATCCAATGATAAATAGAGGCAAAAAGGCTATAGTTGCGGGTAATGATGATAGTCTAGGCGTTTATTATGGTACCAAATGGGTTATTCCTCAGCGGTTTTCTCAAATTTATGTGTCTTACGAATATTGGTACTGTACGACCAATGACTCTGTTTTTGTTTATAATTCGGATTGGCAGCTGAAGCATTCATTCGCCATGAAAAATGTTGATCGGGTATTTAATGGGTTTGTTTTTAGTTACACAAGTAATGATTCTATTTGGAACATAGATCAGGGTTGGATAAAATTGCCCAAAGAGACAATAAACGTGGATATTGACAATCAAACGATAGTATTTACGAACAAGCAACGAAAAGTATTTATGCAGGATTTGCAGGGTAAAGTACGCTTAACGAATTGCGAGGAGATTAGGACGGCGCATCAGTTGGACTATCATGCTTTTACAAAAGTGTATAAGCGACAAGGTTTTTGGGGCTGGATATTAATGGATGGTTCATATACCGAACAGCCTCAGTATAATCAAATAACAGACCTTCCTAAAGGATATTTCCTTGTTCAAAAAAACTTGCGGTGGGGGCTTGTTAACCACAAAGGTCAAGTCATTTTGCCTTTGGAATTTGATGATGTAAAGCCCAGTGTTTTCAACCAATATTTGTGCTTCAAAAAAGACAATGAATGGAAGATTTATGACCTTAGCGGTAAGTTGTATTTGAACAAGACCTTTTTAGAAGTTAACCCAGATATGCTTACTTATAAAAATGGAATATGGGCGCGTAATGCCGAGGGCTGGCAAGTGTATCAACGCAATGGAAAAGCAATATTGCCGTTTTCGTTGCCCAAGATTGCTGAGTCAAATACCGCTGGGTTTTATATAAAAAATGACGGTAAATATGGCATAGTGGGCTTTGATGGCAGGATAATTAAACCTTTTGAGTGGGATACACTTACGGGCTTTTGGGGGAGAAAAGGCGATCAAATTACCTTTTTTGATCCTTCCAATCAACCAAGGTTCACCGTTCAAGGACAGGCATTGGAAGAAATATATGAACCAACAGGCTATGCAATTCAACGCGATAAAAAGTGGTATTTTATCAAAACCGATGGTAAGCCATACTCCGAAGTAGGGTATTTGTCATTTGAACGCACCTATTCGATCAGCCTTGCTGTGGTAGCACAAGCGGACGAAAAAAATTGGCACTGTATCAATAAAAATGGGGTGGTGATAAAAAAAATAAAAGGAGATCGAGTACAGGCATATACCGATAATATAGTGGCAGTTAAAAAAGGTAATAAAAAATATCTATACAAAATATCCTCGGGCAAAAAATACCCTTGGAAATACGATAAAGTGTATTCGTTGGGGCAGAATGACCGATGGGCAGCACATTTGAACAATTTAGTAGGTGTATTGGATACTAATTTTAAGGAGATTATCCCTTGCAGATACAAGGATATTTTTTATTATACAAAAGGAGTGGTGCAAGTGAGTAATGATAGTTTGGTTGGCTTATTTACTACGGATGGTGAGGTTTGTATCCCGCTAGATGTATATGATAATGGTATCCAAATGATCAACCCTGACCTTTTTTCGGTGCGGAAAAAAGGTCAGGTAGGGCTTTATTCTATAGCTCAGCATAAATGGACACCTGCTTCAATGGAGGATATTCAAAGTTGTAATGTGCGGATTCCACTGGCAAAAGCACTTTTTTTGATCCGTATTAATGGTTTATATGGTATTATGGATGCTGATTGCCAGCATATTCTTGCACCAAAATACACGGTGATAGCGGAGGGTTCGGGTTATTTGATCCAATTGAAAACAGGTACTCAACAAGTGGAGTTATTCGATCCTGCTACTAAAAAAACAATTGGGAAAACATACCAGTCCGCGGAGGCATATTCTGATAATACGTTGTGCAAAAATGGCGACGAATATACCCTGTACCACCAAAGTATGCCCAAGTTTACCCGAAAAATGACTGGTGTAGAATGGGTGAATAATGATTGCCTGCTGTTCAAAGATCCTACAACAGGACAAACAGGTCTGCTTAAATCGGATGGTTCCGTACTGCTGCAACCAGAATATGAAGCGATCAACATGACCATTAATCAACTCATTGCAGTAAAAAAAGGGGGTAAAATAGGCTTTTACGACTTAGATGGACAAATCGTTCTGCCGATTGCTTTTACAAAATACGATGAATCTAATTACCAATTTCTAGTTTTATACAAAGATAATTTGTGTGGACTATACGATTATACCGGTCAGGAAGTACTGCCTATTCAATTTGAAAGTATAAAGATCACCGAAAATGTTGACCATTTTGTTGTACGCCAAAATGGTATGTATCGTTTTCTTTACCGCAATGGCCAGCCTATGGTAAATGGACAATGGACTGCGGCTGATGAATTTAGTTTTGGATTAGCGGCAGTCCAAAAAGACAATAAATGGGGCTATATCAACCTCAAAGGCGAGGTTGCTATTCCTTACCAATACCAATATGCCGACCGATTTCAGGGATACCAAGAAAGATTGGCTGTTGTGATAAAGGACAATACTTTGATGGCCATTGGGGTTGATGGCAAGCAAATGCAAGATGATATATATAAGTTTTATTACAATAGCCGTGTTGTCCTTCCCGATTCTACTACCACCGCTTATCAGGAAATACCTTTTGTGTATTCGGGTATGCAAATCAACGGGTTGTTGATTGTGGTACAAAAGAGTGGCGATAAAAAGGGATTGGTTAATTTATTGGGTCAATGGGTAGTCCGTCCTGAATATGAAAATATAGATTTTATGCAATTAGATGAGAAGAGAGCCGTACTTAGTATTCAGCAAAATGGGTTGTGGGGGCTGATGAATTTGAATGGCGTAGTACTCGTTACGCCTCAATTTGACAAATTAGAACAGGATGCAAGAGGCAAAATTAAGGCTGTAAAAGGAGTAAATACCGAATTTTTGAATGAAAAAGGCGAGCGGCAGTAAGTACTTAATCATACTACTGGACATTTTATGAAACGTAAGGAACAGTTCACGTTTACTAAACTTTTTTTTAGTTTGGTAAACGTCAATCCACGCCATTTCAAAAGTGTATTAAATATATTTTTTCAAAAATGTCCAGTAGTATGGTACTTATTAGTAAATCAGGTCAAGTTGTTGAGCATATTTTATTGTCGGCGAGGCTCGAGCCTCGCCGACAATATGCGTTTTATCCCACCCGTACAATCTGCGCACCAATCGCGTTCAAGCGCGTATCAATATGCTGATAACCACGATCAATCTGGTGAATATTATGGATACGGCTCGTGCCTTTGGCCGAAAGTGCCGCAATCAACAAGGCTTGTCCAGCGCGAATATCAGGTGAGGTCATTTCAATACCACGCAGCGGATAACGGCGGTCGAGGCCAATCACCGAAGCGCGGTGTGGATCGCAAAGAATGATCTGCGCGCCCATGTCGATGAGTTTATCGACAAAAAAGAGCCGACTTTCAAACATTTTTTGATGTACCAATACACTGCCACGCGCTTGAGTAGCCGTAACGAGTATAATCGACATTAAATCTGGTGTAAATCCGGGCCAAGGCGCATCGTAAATGGTCATAATAGAGCCATCAATAAAGGTCTGGATTTCGTAGTGTTCCTGCGATGGAATATGCAGATCGTCGCCAATACGCTCGATAGTCAAGCCTAAACGTTCAAAAGTATAAGGGATAATACCCAATTGATCCACAGCAGCATTTTTGATGGTAATATCTCCTTTGGTCAAAGCGGCTAAACCGATAAAAGAACCGATTTCGATCATATCGGGTAAGCAGCGGTGCTCTGTTCCTCCGAGGTGTTCAACACCTTCAATATGGAGCAAATTAGAGCCAATACCGTCAATTTTTGCACCCATACGCACCAACATAGCGCATAATTGCTGCAAATAAGGCTCACAAGCTGCATTATAAATGGTGGTTTTGCCTTTTGTCAGTACAGCGGCCATTACCACATTGGCGGTACCCGTTACCGATATTTCATCCATGTGGATATAAGTGCCTACCAAGCCACCCTTCGGCTGTTCTACATAATATACATCCTTATCATCATCGTATTTGAACTCTGCACCTAGTTTTTGAAAACCAAGAAAGTGTGTATCTAAACGGCGACGACCAATTTTATCTCCGCCAGGCTTTGGCAAAGTAGCGCGACCAAAACGGGCGAGCAATGGCCCAATCAGCATTACAGAGCCGCGTAAGCGTTGTGCGTCGCGCATAAAATCATCAGAACGAAGATAGGAGATATCAATCGTACCCGCACAAAAGCGGTAAGTATCTGGAGCCAAACGTTCCACTGTTACGCCCAACCCCTTCAGCAGTTCGATCAGTTTGTTGACATCCAGAATATCTGGCACATTCGTAACCGTCACATCTTCATTGGTGAGCAGTACTGCCGCCACAATTTGTAAAGCCTCGTTTTTGGCACCTTGCGGGTGCAATTCTCCTGATAATGGCAACCCTCCGGTTACTTCAAAAGTATCTGTTTGCATAAATGATCGAATAATGTTTTTTAACGCCGCGAAAGTAGGAAGAATTTGGAGACTGTAAGTTATTTTTTTCGTTTCGTTTAATACAAACTGAGGCAAAAAAAGGGGCGCGTACCAAACAGTACGCGCCCCCAAATAGGATACAAGCAGCATCAATGCTGCAATAAATAATTATTGTTGCACCACCAATTTACGGGTATTTACCGTATCACCGTTGCGCACCTGCACAAAGTAGATACCGCTACCCAAGCGTGCAAGATCAACCTGAACTTGGTTATTACCTTTGCTCATTACGCGGTTTTCCTGTACGGCAACGCGACCCGAAGCATCCATAACAGATACTTGTACATCACTTTCTGCTTCTACAGGTACTTCGATCATTACCTTATCCTTGGCAGGATTTGGGAACATACCAAAACCAGCATTTTCAAATATTACTGGAATTTCTATTTGAGTTTGCTCTCCATCTGTAGAGCCATCTGTACGCCAGTTGGAAGCACTAAGGCTTACTCTAAGGTTATAGCAAGCCGCATTACTCACCCCATTATATCCATATACATAAGCGACATAAGCAGAAGAAACCGTCGTGGTATTAGAAATAATTTGCTCGCTTGTAGTACCTGGATTTTCAGAAGTAGCCAATAAGGTAGCACTACGGTATAGTTTTAAATCATAATCATCAGGCAAATTGGTGAGATCCACCTTGATCCGTGATGTAGCAGCCGTATTACTAAATTTAAAGTAGTCTTTATCCGTTGCGGTAGCAATTTTAGCTGTAATCGTGGTATTTACAGGCATAACAACCGCAGTTGTACGTGTTTCGTTCGGTTCGTAGATATCGGTACAGCCAGTACTGCCCGACGTAGTAGTAAACGAAGCCGCAGTAGAATAAGCCGCAGAAGTGCTGCTACATACGGTTTGTACCTGATAATTATAGGTAGAACTCGCTGTCAAACCTGTCAGGTTCCTAGTTGTGCCTGTAATGCCTGTAATGGTTGTCCAAGTAGAAGAAGTGGACAATTTGTACTGTAAATTATAAGTAACAGCACCCGTTGCAGCACCCCAGTTTACAGTAGCCGTTGTGGACGCAACGCTGGTTGCATTCAAGCCACTTGCTACGGCACAAGTACCGCCACCTGGAGCGGAGCAACCTAACGAACTCAGTAATGATACACGCGCACCACCAGCAGCAAAAAGTGCTTGTGCGCGTGCTTTTTGGCCTGCTGTGAACATATTCATACAAGCGTCATCGGTATAGTCCATATAGTTCATAAACATATCGCCATTAGGGCCATTGCTACAACTTACTTGCGGGAACACAGGGCAGCCATAGTTTTCGTCCGCTTGGTTGGGTGTATCGGCTACAAGGTCGCTACCTGTACAAGCAGTACCATCGTCGCCCCAAATATGATAAAGATTCAACCAGTGTCCTACTTCATGTGTAGCAGTACGGCCTTTGTCGAATGGAGCAGTAGCACCAGTAGTACCAAAGTATTGATAATCACAAACAACACCATCGGTAGCAGCCAAGCCACTGCCGGGGAATTGTGCATAACCCAAAATGCCTCCGCTAATGTCACACACCCAAAGATTGAGGTACTGATCGCGCGACCAACCATCCAATCCGCCTTGGGCAGTATATTTCACAGCATCATTGGTGCTGAATGCCGTAACTGTGGTTTGTTGGCGACGAATACCTGTAGTTGCATTACCTGATGGGTCGCGGGTTGCCATACAAAAATTGACCTCTAAGTCGGCGGCAAGACC
>JAAFHO010000185.1 GCA_013297575.1 Chitinophagales bacterium | reverse complement strand
GTCCGGTGGTTAAGGTGTACAATTTTGCACCAACAAATGCTATTAATCAAGTACCACAAATCGTAGTAAAAATCGACAATTTCTGCAACCCAAGCTAGGCATTGAAATCTAAAGTAAAACAAACTTCCTAAATTCGACTGAGATTCGATTAACATTTTCTCATGTGAGGTCACTTTAATTTATTTCAAGGTGGCCTCACTTTAAGACTAGTCATTTTTTAACGCTTAATTTTTCTAATACACATGAAAGTAAAATCACTATTATCCGCTTTGGCATTATTGGTTGCTGCTCTTTTGTTCACTTTTTGCAACAAGGAACCACAAATACCAACTACGACAGCTACACCCACAAAAACAGTTGTAGAGAGCCGAATAGATTATTACAAAAATTTGGTAAAAGAGTACCAAAATGCTGGAAAATCTGCTTTTTTTCAAGTCGATGGCGACAATTGGGTAGAAAACCCCTCGGAAACATGGCTTACTGAGTTTGTAAAAAAGCAACCAGATGCAGTTACTGAACGTACTACTGATTTATATACCATAGAAGTACGCCCATTAACTGGTGCAGCATTCAACTATATGGCTGTCAATATTGGAGCTTGTGGTAGTTTCTCTTCGTCGTCATGCCTTACCAGCGGCAATGTTTATATTTCAGGTGTGATCCCATGTCCCACAACTTGCCCATCTATCTCTGCCAGTGTTAGCGGCTCTAGTGGTTGTAATACAGCGGGTACTTGCAAATTTACAATACACAGAGTAACACCCAGCGATTGTGCTTGCTATGATTTGGTGCGTACTTTGAATACGCCATTTACACAACCTGTAGTAAAACTTGGCACTTACTGCTGTACAATTAATTATTGCTGGTAATACGAGCATTTAGTAACGACGTAACGATAAATTATTCTTTTCGCAGTTTGTTCTCGAAAAAGCATGGTTTATTGTTACGTCATTTTTATACCCTCTTTACACGCGTACCTTCGACAACAACCACCTAGATTCTGCCACTTCGCCTTTTTCTATAATCCGTTTTTCCAACCGGGCAAATTTGGCCTTATCTCCTTTAGGTATGGCAACAAGTTGGAGCAGTAGATTGATAAATGATTTATTGGTCGAACTGAGTGACTCCGATAATGGTTTTTCAGAGGCCCTCCAAATATACACTTTAAATGCCTCTATTTTATACAGGAGCAGTTCCGAGTTTAGTTCGTAATAACACATAATTTCCAATCGCCTTGCTATCAAATGATAAACTATATTGGACGATACTGGAGGGATGAGTTCCAATGCTTGCTCGAATGCACCTTTTTCAAAAAGGCAAATGGCCTTATTAATGTTGTAGTAATCATCAGTTTCTATATCGCCAAACATTCTTTCCTTGTGTGTCTCAATCACTTCTAATGCCCAATCAATATTTCCTGCCATGACCGCTATCTTTGTTATGCTGCCTAATGTCGTAGTATGCAGTTTGCCTTCATAGTATAAGTATCCCCGTTCTAAATTGTCCTTTTGCAACCGATGAATAATCAAAACCAACCGCATTTCATTATGGCCGATATTTAGCATCAGGGTACAAATATTCCGTAGGTAGGTATAATAGGTTTTCAAGGTTTGGGGAACGATCATCAACTCATTGTTTTTTAGTTCGTCGAGCAGTCCCTCAAACGCCTCATATTCAGGTTCTTTTTGTTGGAGCAGTTCATGGATTTTCCGGGAAAAATGAAGAATGATATTGTCATCATTAGGTACAAAGATTAATTTTGTCTCAATATTTTTTTGGATAAGATCAGGGATTTTAAAATAGGTTACTTTTTGCTGAAGTAATAACAGGTTCAATAATTCGAGTCTGAATATCTCAAAAAATGAGCAAAGGCTATTAATCGTATTATTCAGATTAATATCATTCCGCGATTTATTCATTAAATTCATCCATTCATGTTTTTCGTATTCCAACTGGAAGCGTTGAAAAAATAGGAACGCCGACATGGGTTTTTCCAGAAAGAAATCTTTTTCGATGCGCTGGAGCGCAGGTTCTATTTTATCATTAACGGATAATGCCTTTAATACTTTTACCCAATCCAAGGATTTATCAAACTGGTTCGAAGGTTTTTGGTAGTTTTTCCACAATAAATACTCCTTTACTAAGCGATAAAGTTCCGAAGTTACTTTTTCTAATTTACTCGCAATCTCGGGTAGGCCAGGAAATACATTTTCATATACGCGTTTCCTGTTTATTACTACTTCATCAAAATCGGGATAGGCATCTTTAACATAATCAAAAAGCCTGATGACATCCATGCGCAAATTACTGCCATTATGGAACTTGGCATCAATAAATAATTCTAATTCTAATATTTCATCCGGCTTTAACCATTTTAAAGTTTCGATTAAAAAAGTATTGCGCATAGATCGGTTTGAGAATAATTTTTGAAAAGTGTAATTTTTTTGGTACTTTTGGTACTTTACCTTTGTAGCTTATGTTAATCATTCAGTCATTTTAAACACTTAATTTATGAGAAATCTCATTATTCTTCTTTTTTATTTTTGCATTCCATTAGCCTTAGTAGCCAATTTTACTAACCCACCTGTACCATTTGAAACCGCAAATATAGACAAAACGGAAGAATTACTTTGCACGTTGCCAGCACCAGCCAGTATATCCTTCCCTTATTCTGCGGCTAACAACAATACCACCTCTATTGCCGTGTCATGGTCGAATGTGGCTAATGCTGTAAATTATAATGTGGCAACCTATGTGACCGCATCTGGGGCATTTGTCAGTAATACGGTTGTCACTACAACAAGTACAACGATTACTTCATTATCTCCTGGAACATGCTATACTTTCTACGTCAGCGCAGGTTGCGGTGGTGGCGCCTTTTCTCCAAATAATATTTCGGGAGCAGCCTGTACAGATTTTGTAATCGATCTAATTGCCAACGGGTATCAGAACTGTTCGCCTACTCAACAAGTTTTCCATGGCTCTGTTGGCGCGTCTACCAATATTACAATTAATACTGGTGTAGTGTACGCTGGTGTAGTAAAGCAAACCTTTCCTACCCCTACTAACCCTCCTGCACAGAAAAACATACGCTTCCTAATTACATCTCCCTCAGAATTTACGATGCAGCAAGTCCCGGCACCACAGGGTGCACCGGAATTAGGCAACCTGGTTGCATTAAATTGTGCACTAACAGCAGATAACCTTGAATTTGCCTCTATCAAATCTTGCAACCCAGATATGCTGCACTGTAAAATAAAATTTGGGGTTGGAAATCTTGGATCCTACATCATGTCGATCAGTGATCACAATGATTCCATTGACTATTCCATTACAGTGTACAGAACAGGTTGCACATTTGGTGGTGGTGGCAATGGACGAACAACAATGGACGATGTATCCTTAGCAAACGAAATAACGGTGGCTCCAAATCCTTTCAATGACGAATTCAATCTAATTATTCCGGGCATCGAAGAGATGGATCAAAGTGTGAGCATACAACTCTTTGATATGAACGGGAAAATATGCCATGCGCAGGAACTTGCACCGCGTACCACTTCGGACGTGATTCGTATCCCTTCCAGCAACTTACCCGCAGGTATTTATTTCTTGCGCGCACGTGTAGGCGATACCGTAAAAACCATTAAAGTAATGAAAAACGATCAATAACGTAGATTAATAAGGTATTAACAATCAAATGCTTCGCGGTTGTACTTTTGGGATACTCGTTCCATAGTACAACCGCTTTTTTTTGTATTTGCTTGAATCTTGTTACGCTTTTTATTGTTTTGGAAATACATAAACGATGTGAATCTAGTAATGGCCGCTTTTTGTGTAATTCCTTTTCTGGGCTTTTTCACCTTTAAAACGTTAAAAACAAGCACATTTTAAGGCATACTTCAAAAACCATTGCATAACTACCCTAAAAAAAGGAGTAAAGCGGCTTAAAATTGTAATTTTTGATACCTTACCCTATCCTCACCTTTGTGCCAAGATCGAAGCAAAGAAATACATTTTGCAATGATCACTATCTTTTCTCATTTTTTAACTTTTTTACACATGAAAATTAATTCATTATTGCTTGCTACAGGGCTTTTTGCCATTGCTGCTCTATTTGCTTATTGTACGAAGGAACAGCAAACCCCTACCACTTCCAACTCCGATTTAAAGCCAGAAGTGGTAGAACGCGGTGTTTGTAATGTATCTATCTTTGCTAAAGGGGGCACCATAACCGTTTGTGGAACTCAAGCAAATGCAGTAGTTTGTTCGCCAGCAGGTCCATCTCTTCCAGTTGCATTGACAGGAAGTGATGTAATTCCAACTGGTGCAACAAGCAATTATACTGTGGTATCACCAACATGGGTTTCGCTGACGAATAATAGCGGTGGCCCAACCCTCACTGTTGATACCTATGTCACATCGGGTGGTATTACCAAAAAATACACCGTACCTACAAATGGTACAGCCAAATTGATTAGGATCGATAACAATTGCATTCCTCTATAACTCCTAACAAATTATTAGCACAAACCAATAATCAACTGCTCCTACACATTCATTTAAAATAAAAGTTCCCAAGGGTCACTTAGATTTTTTCTAGGTGACTCTTTTTCTTTGTTTATTTTACTACAATATTTTAAGTCACAATAGTTCAACCGCTTTTTTTGCATCAATATTGGCTCTAAAAAATGCAGATACTATTCTTTCTTCCTTTCTTTGCGTCAATTAGAAACTTTAAATCTTTTTCAACGATGCAATATATTAAATTTATTCGCTTTGCCTCATTTTTTTGCGCTATACTCTTTACACTGACCAATTGTAGCACCACTAAAAATATAGATAACACAGTAGGCGTTGGAACACAAGCCCCAAAAAATGCGGAAATCCTGTTTGATGGCTCCCGTTCTATGCTCGATGAAAAATGGACTTATTGGCAAGGGCCTCGGTTAAAAGCCCAACTTCCGATCAAATGGCAAATCGTAAAAGACCCAATAAATAATGGCTCCGCCGTAAACACCAATGACCCCGCATCAGCCGGAGGAATATATGGTGCTGCCGATATTGTGACCAAAAAGGAATACCGTGATTTTAGGCTACATATCGAGTTCCTTATCGAAAAACCGGGCGGTAATAGCGGTGTTTACCTTCAAAATCGTTATGAAATACAAGTCCTAGACGGTGATTCCACTACGCATGGTATCGGGGCAGTCATCAATGAAAAAGCAGCGCCTTATAGCGCTTATAACGGCGTAGGCAAATGGAATGCCTACGATATTGTGTTCCGTGCAGCACGTTTTAAGGATGGCCAAATGATCGAAAATCCACTCACAACGATCTATTTCAACGGCAAAAAAGTACATAAAAATGTACGCATAGGCCAAGTATGGGGCGGCCCCAATTCAGGTATTGATGGTGGAAATGACGAAGGTCGCGGTATTACAGATGTACCTGGGGGCCTCAAACTACAAGCAGAGGGCCACGATGTACTTTATCGCAATATTTGGATAAAAGACCTCAATATCAAGCAATCCAATACCGATTTTTAGTCCTTTTTTTGCGCAAATAGCCATTCCAAAACGGCCTCGTTATAGTAGGTTGCATCCCATATCGAGTGGTATAATGTGGAATACTCCGTGTATTTTACCTTGCTGCCTGCTGCTTTTAATGCGGCTACCATTTTACGCGATTCTATTGGAAAAACAGCATCGTCCAATGCGCCGTGGAATACCCAAAGCGGCGTATTTTTATACCGATCTACATAACGCGTATCACCGGCACCACACAATGGCATGCCAGCAGCGAACAAATCGGGACGGCGCGCCAAAAGATCAAAAGTGCCGTAACCACCCATACTCAATCCGGTGATATACACGCGTTTGGGATCGATATTAGGGTTTTCGCGGAGCATTTTGTCGATCAATTCGATAAGTAACTGTTGCGAAATAGTGGATGTTTCTTTAAAAACAGGTTTCCAGTCGTCCCCTACCCCACCCCAATTGTCATTTTCGGGGCATTGTGGTACAAGCAGATAACACGGATGTTTTTCGCGCATATTTTTTTCACAAAAAGCATGAACGCCGTTTTTCATGTGGTCGTGGTTAGTAGCACCTCGTTCACCAGAACCGTGGAGAAATACCACCAATGGATATTTTTGTGTACCGTCCAACGTTTGTTTCCATGGCTGCATCAAATTGTAAGGCAGTCTATTTCCAGATTGGTCTTTGTACGCTGCTCGATCGGTAAAACTATGTTGATCGAGTGGAATGTCTAGGTTGGGTTTGGCCAAATTACCATCTGCAAATGAAATGCCTTGAAACAGTTTTTTATTATCCACGTCATTCAGCCAACCACCAGAAAAACCTGCTCGTTGTAATCCCTTGACAATGTATGGGTTGCGTTTCATCAAATTCCAAATAAGTCCGCTGCGATAGTTCTCAATCATCAGCACAATGGGGCCTTGGTCGATACCGAGATAATCTTTATCCACCCAAAAAGGGAAACCAGGCTGTGCTTTTGGCGACCTAGCCACCTGGGTAAATGTCTCGTTGTAACCATCAAAAAAGCCGTATTTCCCCACTGGCCAACGCTCCCACATGGCTTGAGCAGTAGGCAAACAATACTCTGGTGCAAAGGGCATAGAACTAATCGCCGCTGTGGGTGCAATGGTGCCATCGTCTTCATTGTAGTCCACCGACATACCCCGTGCGCCATAACCGGAGCAAAAGATTTTTCGCCCCTCGTGTAGCATATCTGCATCGGGGCCATCACCGGCGGTAAGTCCCCAGATATTTTCGCTGTACCCTTTAAATTTAGCGGGATTGGCTATGGCATAACTGCGTTGTGCGAGTGTAGCGCGTCGGCTATTTTCAAAATAATCAATCCCCATATTTTTCATATAAGGATCTTGAATACCTTTAAAATCGACCCAGCAATGGCTGTATTGATGACCAAATAGCGGGCCAAAATTGACCATATCTTGTCCTTGAAAATCGGTGCGGTAATAGGGTTTGCACCAAGAAGCCCATCCATCGGCAGGCAGTGGATGCGTAGGCGAACCCAAACCCATGAGTACCAAGATCATGGCTTCGTTGTAGCCGCGCCAATCGGCGCATAAAAAGCCCCGTTCGGGAAACCACCCCATGCTCATTCGGTCGTGTTCGTTCATATACCAATCAAATTCTACGCGGCGGAACAAAAAATCTGCCGTTTCACGAATTTCTTTTTCAGTGGCATTTTTGCCATCAAAATAGGTCATGCATGATAGGATACCGGCCATTAAAAGTCCTGTATCAATACTAGAAAGTTCTACGGTTTTAAATCGCTTGGCCGTTTCTGTTTCCAAAAAATGATAAAACCACCCCCGATAACCAGAATTACCAGAAGATTGGTCGCCTTGGGGTAAGTTTTTCAACACCCGCAAAGTGTTCATAACGCGTTCGGCTGCTTGCGCGCGCGTCACCCACCCGCGCTCGGCACCTACTATATAGGTAGATAATCCAAAACCCGTAGCGGCAATACTCGAAAAGTCATTAGTAGGAAACCGATCGGGTATTTGAAAATTTTTGGGATGTGCCAATTCCCAAAAGTATAAAAAATGCCGTTTTTGTAGTTCGTCGATGGAAAATGCTGGTTTTTCAGCACCGATGGGTAATGGGGTTATTTGTGCTTGAGCGGCTACAATAAACGCTGTGCAAAGCAGCGTGAGGAGGTATTTTTTTATCATTTTAATAAGTATAGTTGATCTTTATTTCGGCTTTTATTGGATACCGAAAAACTTATTGAATTAGAGGTACAAACATACGTGAAAATATTGCCTATTTCGTGTTGGGAATACAAAAAAACGGGCAAAAATTATTAAATGGTCATACGACTAGCTACGCTTTACTTACTTCTCGTAAATAGCACCACAATATGCGTCGAATTTTATAAACTGTCCTTAACTTCTAAAGAAAATATTGATACGAGTAGCCATACCCCCAATGACCGTAATTTACCCACAGGCATATACGTTATTGAAGCGCGAACTTCGGAGCAAACAATTTCGCGACAATTTGTTAAACAATGAGTTATATCTTACCCATCATCACCTCTTTTGCTTTGGTTTTCGGTGCTTGCAATAGTAACCCTGTGGTTACAACGAACACCGAAAGCCCGAGTGCAGATACACTTGTTCCTTATTTAGAACCAGCTATCATTGCGCTACCAACACCTGATAGCCTAGCCTTCGGTGGCACTCTTGATTGTAGAAGGTTTCAATTTCCCGGAAAGAACCTACTAAACTCCAACGTAAAACGTCGTTTTTGTGGGTATGCAAAGAGTAGTCCAAGTATATCAGAAAATGGCGTTTTCCCTGTTCTTTCTAGGCTAAAACATCCTATTGATTCTAATATTGGATCATTGAGTATTTATGGTCTCAATAAGGATGGGGAGGCCGTGAGTGATCTCCGTATCAGAAATATCAAGCTTGAGCCAGGTATTTATCAACCTTTAAAAAATGAACAAACTATTTCTTTCAAATATATCAGCGACGGATGTTCGCCGCCACATAGTTCTTATAAAATTGATCCCGACGAACAGTCCTATTTTAAGGTAATATCGTATGATACTGCTCAGCAAGTACTCAAAGGGCGTTTCCGAATGCATTTTATCTTGCAAAAAGCCAATAAAGAAGGATATCCAAAGAAACTGTTCTTTGACGATGGTGTGGTTTGGGTTAAGGCTAATTTAATCCAAAACGCACGGATTGTTAAGTAGTTTTGCTTTGGAGGTATCCTTTAATAGACTTTTTTTACTACAACAGGTGTCAAAACATAAATTGAGGCGTGCGAAAATCTAAAGACCTACACTTTTGCCCCATCAAATCACACGCATCAATTTCTAACAACATGACAAAGTACATTTTTTTCAACCTAGTAGTAGTATTCATCATTAACTTTTTAATGCCCTTTAATTCTTACGCTAACTTACCGAGCGGAGTCGAGCGGTTACCGAGCGAAGTCGAGTGGTTACCGAGCGAAGTCGAGTGGTTACCGAGCGGAGTCGAGCGCTTACCGAGCGGAGTCG
>JAAFHO010000180.1 GCA_013297575.1 Chitinophagales bacterium | reverse complement strand
ATTCGCAATCTTCGCCATAGAATTCAGGTGCACCATAAGCAGTTGTACCGTCGCAAGTAGAAACTAATTTATCCGCAGGGAACTTCACCCAGTAGTTCTGGTTGTAAGTTACTACGATACGTTGTGAGCACTGGCTGCTATTGCCTGCTGCGTCCACAACAGTCCAACGGCGTGTGATCGTGCCTTTGTTACAAAGAGAGTCAAACTGAGTCAACACTACTGTGCTAGTGATTGTTGGGTTTGAACAGTTATCTGTAGCCGTTGCTTGGCCATAAGCCCACAAAGATGGATCAAATGCTTCGCAAGAAACAGTTACATTAGCAGGTGCAGTACAAGTTGGTTTGAATTTGTCATCTACCAACACATTGATCATTACTTCATCATAATCGCCTTCAAGGAAATCAAGTTCTTTTGAACCTGGACCTGGATCAACGTCATATACACGCAAGATAACTTGTACTGTAGTACCGATATCAGAGCAAGCAAACTTAACTTGGTCATGTACCAAAGCATTTGTTTGAACAGGGTTAGCATTCATACGACGCGCCTTGAAGAAAACAGGGCCGCAGTTGTCATAAGAACCGTTATCCAAAGAAGAAGCATTTACAAATACCATACCATCAACACCCAAAGAAGTTTGAGTGAACTCGTCACCAACCGCAGTTGGAGGCGTTTGGTCTTCTACTTTAAGATCAAATCCAACAGTAGATGCGTTACCGCAATCATCAGTGACAGTATAAACTACTTCGTGTGTACCGATTGGCAAGCAAGCCGTGTAACCGAAGTTAGCCAATGTATCAGGAATCCAAAGGTTGTTACCTGGGAAAGATGTCAATGTACCATTTACAGTGAAAGTACCGATCAAAGCACCAGTGTATGGGTCATAACCATAAATTGTAGCAACAGCAGAACGAATGCGTGAGCATGCGTCAGAAACGATTACATTTGGCAAATCAACAGTTGCGCAGCAAGTGTTAGAATTGGTGCTTACTGTTACATCATCTACCGGTGCAATTGTTGGGCCTACTTCGTCAATTACTTTAATCAACTGAATAAAGTACTTTGGATTAGACGTTTGATTGGTAGGTAAACACCAGTCATAAACTACCCAAGTACGAAGGATTTTGTGTGTTCCATCACAAACTGGAAGCACTTGATCCGTGTAAGTAACGTTCAACTCGCAATAAGAAGCCTCTGGATAAAGAGGGAAGTTGCGGTTCAATACAGTAGAGAAAAAGAAAGGTGCACCCGTAGTACTTGGAGAAGTATTTGGGTTAGTACAGCTTACTGTTACATCCGCTGGGAAACTCACATTTCCAACATTGATACGATCTACCAAAATGAGTTGTGTGCAAGTGTTGGTGTTGCCAGAAGCATCAGAAAACGCCCATACACGGCTGTAGTAGCCACTCAAGTTACCGTTTTGAACCGTTCCGCATGGAAGGTCAAACCAAGTATCTGTGTAAGAACGAGTTACTGCTGAACAGTTGTCTGTTGCCGTTGGGTAAGCGTTAGCTACGCCAAGTGCATTCAAGGCATCAGGAGAAAAATTAGTTGCTGCGCAAGGTACGCGAGCATTAACGCAAGAAACAACTGGCGCCAATTTGTCTTCCACTGTCATGTAGCCCCAGCAGCTTTGGCCAGATACTAGATCGCGAACACGAACTTGAATTGTTTGGTTGATGTGCGCGCTAGTAGCGGTAAAATTACCGGTAGAAGGCACCCAAACATTGTTGATTTTAGCCTGCACTTGAAAATTGCCACCTGGGCAGTACTGGGCGGGATTTCCCTCGAGAATCATGTCAGCATCTAAAGTAACTGAACAATCTTGATCTAAAGAAATTTGTACGAGGTTATTACAAGTCAAAGAACACTGAGCGTTCAAGTTTACACTTGAAACGGCCATCAATGTTAATGCCAATAACAAACCCCAAACTTTTGTAGCGATAGTAAAATTCGCTTTCCTCATGAGATTAGAAATTTAAAAAATTAATAAAAAATTGTTAATAATACGAAATTAATGAATAGATAAATAAAAAAACAAAAAGCAATTTGCTTTTAACAAACTGATTGTCAATTGTTTATACTGGTTGCTGATTAGTTTTTTAATTGCTCTACTGTTGTTATGTAAATATACCTCAAAAACCTAGCATTTCCGCTGATCTAAAAGGGAATGATTTAAAATATACTTCGGCTCTGTAGGTTTTATGCGTGAAAATCGTATGGCATCCCATAAATCTTTGCACAAAACCCAACGACGTTCAGCATGAGTGGCGAGACTTAGAAGGGAGTTAGATGTCGTAAAAGCAAAATATATAAGTGCCGCCAATTCAAATAAGTTAAATTAAGAAATGCATTCCTAACTCAACACATAAAGTGTTGCAAAGGTAAGGCGTTTTAGTGCGATAAAAAAAGGAATTGAATCGTTTTTTTTCCATTTTAACTATCAGATGCATAAAAACAGCAAAAAGCATTAGGATACTTGCGTATTTTTATGTGTATCTTAGTGTTTGTTTATATTTTATTTAATTGATAATCAGTGCTTTGTGGATAAAAATATTTTCTAAAAACATGATGTAGCGTAATTTTATTGGGGGGTATTAACTCGCAATCGGTATATGGTGTTCAAATACCATTTTGATCAAACTAGCAGTACTATTTACCCTCAATTTGCGCATAATATTCTTGCGGTGCACACTTACCGTTTGGTCACTAATATACAAACGATCCCCAATTTCTTTATTGGTAAGTGCCTGACCAATATATCGGATGATCTCGAACTCTCTTTTTGTCAAATTATATTTTTTAACAAACATAACCTCCAAACTAGAAGTATTGGTGACGGCTAATTTTGACTCGGATGGAATTGGATTAACCCCTCTGCCAACATACACGCGGCCTTCACTTACTTCCCTTATTGCACTGCGCAATTCATCCTTTGATGCTGATTTAAGCAAATAACCATCGGCACCACTCTTCAAAGCCCGCTGAACAGCCAAAGGATCATTTGTTGAAGTAATAAATACAATACGCAAATGTGTATAAAGTGATTTTAATTTTACTATAATATCTGTATCGCTAACAATTGGAATAGTAGGATCCATCAATAACAGATCGGTGCGATATTCGTTCAAATAGCCTTCTACTTGATCCGTGTTACGGGCAATAGCGGTTATATTGCATAGAACAGCATTACCTGGCGCAGACAAAACGGTACGGATTCCCTCGGCAAACAATGGTTGATGATCGGCAACCAAAACACTCAATGACTTCATAATTTATGTAAACGGTGTAAAAAAAGGCTGCGCAAATGATGGCTTTATCTTGCGGCAACACCCTTTGGTATCACTAATTGCGGGGGGACTCCTATCTTGTACCAATTATCATACCAAACTCTCCCACAGTGATTTGTTTTTTGGTTTTTTTTATTTCTTCGTCGTTTTGTTTAATCATCTAACCTTACATTGTTTTTTTTATCATTTTTCGTTCGGCTTTCTAAGCAAATTTTTAAACCGCTTTATACGCTCGGTTTGTGGTAAATGCCTACTTTTGCGTTCAATATTATATTTATACTAAACGTTATTAGGTTATTGCATAAATTTATAGGGATGTCATACGATTTTCATGCACAAAACCTACAGAGCCGAAGTATACTTAAATTCCAAGTTAAGTTTACAATGTATCTAGTTAGAACGTAAAAACCTTAACGTTCCTAAATATGAGCAATTTATGTCTTATTTTCGCGCTATTTTAGCCCCTGCCTTGTTGATTGGGTATGCCATCGCCGCCTTTGCCCAAACCAAACCTATTACGCTCGAGGACATTTGGGAATATGGCACATTTCAAACCAAAACAGGGCCGCGTGGTATTCATTTCCTTAATGACGGAGCACATTACTCGATCCAAAACGACAATAAAATTGAAAAAATAGCACTAAAATCTGGCGAAAAAATAGCCAGTTTGTTCGATCCGTCCGCTTCCGGATGGAAAGGAAAAATGGACAACTATACCTTAAGCGCAGATGAGCAATGGGTGCTCCTCGCCACTAATACGCATCCTATTTACCGCTGGAGTACACAAGCCGATTATTTTGTGAGCAATATAGATGGGAAAAAAATTAGCCCACTCTTTGATAGTGGCCAACAACGCTATGCCACCTTTGCACCAAAAGCGGATAAAGTCGCTTTTGTATTTGATAATAACCTGTTTTTCAAAGACTTATCAACCAATACGCTTAAACAAATTACAACCGATGGTAAACAAAATGAAATCATCAATGGGGCTTCCGATTGGTGCTACGAAGAAGAATTTAAACTGGTACGCGCTTTTGAATGGAGCCCTGATGGCACAAAAATAGCATTCTTGCGCTTCGACGAACGCGAAGTGCCGGAAATGACCATGGAAAAATATAATGGCGACGAATACCCTGAACTCGTCAAGTTCAAATACCCCAAAGTGGGTGAGCATAATGCAGTTGTGTCCGCTTTTATATACGACATTCGCACGAGCAAAACCATACCCGTTGCCACTAATTCAGATCCCGACGATTATATTCCTCGCATCACCTGGACACCTGATGGCCAACTCTGTATTACACGACTGAACCGCCTCCAAAACCACCTTTGGTTGCTCTTGGCCAATAATAATTCAGGAAAAACCACGGTTTTGCTAGAGGAAACTAATAAATATTACCTCGATGTACAAGAACCTCAATTTTTAAAAAATAATACTGGTTTTGTATGGCAAAGCGATAAAAATGGCTTTAATCACTTGTATCTATTCGATATGAAGGGAAAAGAAAAAGCAGCGCTTACCCAAGGAAATTTTGATATTACGGCCTATTATGGAATGGATGAGGTCAACGAATTAATCTATTATCAAGCCGCCACTGAAAATCCAATGCAACGCGAAATTTACTGCGTCAACTTAAAGGGCAAAAAACTAAAAAAGATTTCGGGGGATTCGGGTTATCACAACGCTCAGTTTAGTACTAATTTTGATTATTATATTGGAAGTGTATCCACCTTGAATACCCCGCCACAATATGCGGTGCGCGACCGAGAAGGTAAAATAGTGCGTCAATTGGAACAAAATACCGAAATTAAGCAAAAACTACGCGATTATGGTGCGGTTTCTGCCCATTTTTTTCAAATTCCCCTGCAATATACCCTTCCAGAAGCAGGCGGGCCTTGGCAAGGAGCCCTCAATGGCTTTATTATGAAACCGAATAATGCCCCACCCGGCACAAAGCATCCGATGCTGATGTTTGTGTATGGCGGCCCGGGCAACCAGCAAGTACTCGACCAATGGAAAGGTGCTAATTATTGGTGGTTTCAAATGTTGGTTCAACAAGGCTATATCGTGGCGTGTGTGGATAATAGGGGTACCGGCGGACGTGGCGCCGATTTTAAAAAATGTACGTATATGCAATTGGGTAAATTGGAGACCATTGACCAAATTACCGTTGCCCGTTACCTCGGAGCACAGGCAGATATTGATGCCGAGCGGATCGGTATTTTTGGTTGGAGCTATGGTGGTTATTTGTCGAGTCTATGCTTACTCAAAGGCGCCGATGTGTTCAAAGCGGCCATCGCTGTTGCGCCTGTTACCAATTGGAAATGGTACGATTCCATTTATACAGAACGGTATATGCGTACGTATAAAGAAAATGGAAAGGGATATGATGACAATGCGCCGATCAATTTTGTGGACAAACTAACAGGCAATTATATGTTAGTACACGGCTTATTGGACGATAATGTGCATTTTCAACACAGTGCAGAAATGTCGAACCAATTGATTGCCGCTAACAAACAGTATGAGGCCATGATTTATCCCAACCGCAACCACGGCATTAGTGATACTGCTGCAAAACTTCATTTATACCGTAAAATGACACAGTTTTTGGATAAACACCTCAAAGAAGTATCCAACTAACGTCGTGTTAGTGCTGTATCCAAGTACTTATCAAACCGCACCTAATACTCTTAACATAACTATAAAATGCGATTTTTATTCATTTTTTTATTGTTTATTACATTTACAGCCTGCGAAAAGCCGGTTAAATCAACAGGGTCCGGCGCGGTGAGCACCGATTTTCAAGCAAAGGCCAATAACCCCGAGTTTTTTCATGCGGGCGTGCGCAGGATCGTTGATATTATCCGTTACGATATTTTTGCGCCACCCATTGCTTCGCGTATTTTTGCTTATTCTACTATTGCGGGTTACGAAGCTATGGTACCCGGTTTCCCTGCATATAAGGATTTAGCGGGGCAATTAAATGGACTGTCGGCAGCACCAAAACCCGAAGTGGGCAAAGAATACTGCTATCCGTTGGCGGGCGTGAACGCCATGCTCATTGTAAGTAAAGCACTCGTGTTCTCGGAAGGAGAGGTAGAAGACCTCAAGGAGGATATTTTTGACCAGTTCAAAGCCATGAATATGCCACAAGAAACCTACGATCGCTCCATGGCTTATGGCGAAACCGTTGCAAAGCATATTTTAGCATGGTCTAAAAAAGACAATTATGCGCAAACACGGAGTGCGCCCAAATTTACGATTGATACCAAAGATCCTGGCCGTTGGCGGCCAACACCGCCTATGTATGCCGATGGATTGGAACCCCATTGGGCCGAAATTCGCCCTTGGGTACTCGATTCCGCAGGCCAGTTTAAATGCGACCCACCTACGGCATTTAGCATTCAAAAAGGAAGTCCTTTTTATAAACAAGCGCATGAAGTATATGATATTGTAAAAAATCTAAGCACCAAAGACTCGCTCACGGCTTGGTACTGGGACGATAACCCTTTTGCGTTAGAAGTAAGCGGTCACCTGTCATTTGGACGCAAAAAAATTAGCCCCGGCGGACACTGGATGCTCATTACAAGCACAGCCTGCCGCGATCAAAAAGCAGATATTATGCGCTCGGCAGAGACTTATGTCCGCGTTATTTGTGCCATTACAGATGCCTTTATTTCGTGTTGGAAAACAAAATATGAAACCAACCTGATCCGACCTGAATCGTATATCAATCAATACATCGACGCTGAATGGGTGCCATTGATCCAAACGCCGCCATTCCCAGAGCATAGCAGCGGCCATAGCACGATTTCGGCTGCGGCTGCAACAGCACTTACCTTTGAGTTTGGAGATAATATTCCATTTACAGATAGTACAGAAGTGGAATTTGGCATTGAGCCACGTACCTTTAAGTCATTCAACCAAGCAGCAGATGAAGTGGGTATGAGCCGATTGTTCGGAGGTATTCACTACCGATCGGGCAATGTGGCTGGATTGAAAAATGGCAGGGAAATAGGGAAATATGTTTGTGAAAAGTTGAAATTGAAACAATAAGTAACCGAGTCTAATATCGATGAAGGACTAAAAGAAAGAGGGTAATCAACTTCACAATTTGGAAATTGATTACCCTCTTCTTTATTTGTGTGCTTGGGAAATGCACAAATTACGCTTCTTTTAGCATTTGTTGGCCAAAAATAAAGGCAATTAAGATCAAAACAGATAATATCAACATAGGATTACAGTTTTTAAGTGTTAGTAATTTTTGTTTGAATTTGTTTAAATTTAAAATCTAAACAGGTGCTTATTTGCTCATTAAGGATAGAACAATAACATAAAAGTTGCCTGTTTTATTCCTTGAGTATCGTTAATGAAATACTAAAGTACCATTTAGTAGTATTCCTTATAATAACTATGACAAATTTTAGGCCAAATGTGAACTAATCCGAAAAAAATCCATTCATTTGCCCAAAACAAATTCAATATGTACAAAATAAGATCAAAAACAAACCAAATGGTTATCAAAACAATAACGTTGTTTGGCATAGTTTGCTGCCTGAATCTGCCAGTAATTGCACAAAATGACACTTTGCGACTTATTTTTACGGGCGATATTATGGGGCATACGCCACAAATCAAAAGTGCCGAAAAAGCAAAAGGCGTTTACGATTATAAGTCATGTTTCCAATTTGTAAAACCCCAACTCAGTGCAGCCGATTTGGCCATCGGCAACCTAGAGGTAACATTACCGGGCAAACCACCTTATACTGGTTATCCGATGTTCCGAAGCCCTAACGCTTTGTCAGCAGCGTTAAAAGATGCCGGTTTTGATGTATTGGTTACCGCCAATAACCATTCCAATGACAGCCGTGGTGCAGGTGTTACCAATACCATTGAAACCCTACGTACCGAAGGATTTTGGCAGACAGGCACCTTCAAAAATCAAAAAGAAAGGGATGTTTTCTATCCTTTGATGCTCTACAAAGATAATTTCAAACTGGCCTTACTCAATTATACTTACGGCACCAATGGTATCCCTACGGAAGTGCCCACGATTGTGAACCTACTGGATACCGTACAAATGGCTATTGATTTTGCAGAAGCACGGGCGCGGAAACCTCATTTTATTATTGCCGTAGTGCATTGGGGGCTGGAATACCAACTCACCGAAAATGCAGATCAACGTGCCATGGCGCGGTTTATGATGCGCAATGGTGTAGATATGATTATTGGTATGCACCCGCATGTGGTACAGCCTGTTAAAATGGAAAATTATCGAGGAAAAGAAGTACTAGTGGCTTATTCCTTAGGCAATTATATCAGTAATCAACAACAACCCAATACCGATGGGGGGATTATGGTAGAAACCGAATTGATCTTGAAAAAAGGGGCGGCTAAAGCCGTTTTAGGGAACTATGGCTATATACCAGTTTGGCGTTATATCCATAAGGAAGGTGCGCAACCCAGCTATTTTGTTATCCCAACCGCATTAGCAGATCAAATGAACGAATTGTTTCCGGCAATGCCCCAAACAGCCGTTGCCAAAATGGAAGCATTTGCTACGGCACTTAGAAAACGACTGGGTCCAACAATGGAATGGACAAAAAAATAGAGGTAGCGCCACCACAGCACTACCTCAGCCCTAACCAAATAAAACCAAATTATTCTCGCGTATTTACTACGTTTAGATAAATAATACTGCAAAGGTAATACGCTTTGTGTAAATATGACAAGAAGCAGGCGGTAAATTTTAACTAAATGGCTATAATTTTCATTATTGTTAATAATATGCTTGTTTTGTTGCGAATTTGCTAATGTTTTGACCCGTTAAAAACCGCTTTAT
>JAAFHO010000018.1 GCA_013297575.1 Chitinophagales bacterium | reverse complement strand
GAAGCACCGTTATTGGATATTTCGGCGACTTATATCCGTCAAAGCCTCAAAGATGGTCATTCCGTACGTTATTTAGTACCGGATGCCGTTTGGGAGTATTTGGAAAATGGAAAGTTGTATAAGTAAGGCTACACTACTCTGGCGCGCCTGCATTTACCCACGCCTTTACTTTTGTAATCGTACAATTATCTAGTTTTTGGCCGCTTTTAGGCATCCAATTGGTTGCTCTTGTGATCGACGATACTAGTTTGCCATTTGTGGCCGTGGGTTTTGCACTGGCGTAAGTACTCAAATTAATTCCCCCTTGTGGATTAGAGCCACTATGGCACCCTTGGCATTTGCCCTGTATCAGCGGTTTTATAAAAGTGGTATAGGTGATGTTGGTGGTATCGCAGGTATTACCCGCTTGTTCGTCGCACCGATTGTTTGGCGCGCCTTGGGTCACCCATTTGGTAATACGCCCTATTTGCTCCGTACTCAGTGGTTGATTGGGGGCGGGCGGCATTTTTTTATCGGGATCGGTGGCCAAGAGCACTTCAATTAATTCATTTTTAGACCAATCTGTGCTGGTTACATCGTCCACAGTGGCCATGAGATTGGCGTAACTATCCAAAATAATACCTTCTTGTCTATCAATGGTATTGTGGCAGCCACTTTCCGTGCAATTGGAAACGAGCAACGGTAATACTTCATTTTGGAAATACACAGAATCTGGTGAGCAAGGTACTCCTGTAACGGACGTAGTATCTATCGGCGTGCCAGTGGTATCTATTGGTGTAGTGTCCAAACCATCTATGGGTTCGTGTTTGCAGGAGGGATAGCATAAGCCAATGAGTACTGCAAGCATAATAAAGGCGGGCGAATTTTTCATAATCATACTACAAATATCTAGTGTTTGTCCTACTAAAAGATAAAAAAGCACCCGAAATATTGCTGAAACGGTATTAAACGTTACTCAATTGGGCAAATAAAGCGACCAAATTGTCAAGTCTATTACGACAGTGTGTTTATCCTAAAATTACCATTACAGCCCCGCTTTACACCACTTGAGCCACCTTTTTTCGCCAGTCGGTTAAAAAATCATAGCCTCCGCGCGTCGGCAATGCTATCTTTGCCAGTCTATGAAAACGTACACCACCATAATATGCCTAATTTTGATCTCCGGCGGCCTTTGGGCACAGGCCAACAGTACCGGTAATTTTAAATGCCAAAACGGCGTTATTTCTTTTAAATCCGCTGCACCATTAGAAAAAATAGAGGCGCAAAGCAAGGAATTAAAAGGTATTATTGATCCTGTTAAAATGACATTTGCATGGGTCGTGACCGTTAATACCTTTGAAGGTTTTAATAATCCGCTTCAAAGAGAACATTTCAGGGAAAATTATATGGAAACGACAAAGTTCCCAACTGCTATTTTTCAAGGAAAAATTATTGAAGAGGTGGACTTTAGCAAAGTCCAAAAATTGACCATCCGCGCTAAAGGGAAACTCACGATTCACGGTGTTGAAAAAGAACGCATTATTAAAGTTAATATTGATATTCAGGAAAAAGCAATCTTCGTAAAATGCACTTTTAGCATTCCATTGGAAGAGCATGACATTAATATTCCTAAAATTGTAAATCAAAAAATTGCGGAAGATGTGGAAGTAAATATGAGTGCTAAACTTATAAAAATCGAATAAACCTGCCATGTTAAAACCACTCACTTTTATCTTTATTTTTGCCCTTTTGCGCGGTTTTTTAGTCGCTCAAACACCCGTTTTCAGGCCGCATCAGCCCGAAGAATGGACACAATCCAAGATAAAAGTGATCCAGCAGGGCCATAATGGATGGATCTGGATGGGTACCGAAAATGGTGTTTTTCGTTATGATGGTTTGGATTACGAGTATTTTAGTTTGCCAGATTCGATATCGACTGCACCAAATGTATCTTCCATTTTTGATAGCGGCGATACGCTTTGGGTAGGTTTTGATAATGGCTTAATCGCCTTGTTGCCCGAAAAAAAAATGGCTAATTTCAGGTACATGCGTCCTGATAACACCAAAGAAAACCACCACGGCGTACTCACCATTTGGCAACCCGAAGAAGGCACACCAAGCAAAGCAATTACTGGTTTTGCTGCCGATCTTGCTGGCAATTTGTGGATTTCGACCTATGGAGAAGGGCTTTATGCTTGGACTGGAAAAAGGATGTACCTATTTAATACCAGCGATGATGGGTTGTGCAGCGACGAAATCTATACCATGCTCAGCGATCAGCAGGGGCAGATATGGGTGGCCACCGATAATGGTATTTCCGTAGCGACTATTGGGCGAGAAGGACAAAAAACGGTGCGCAATTTGGGTTTAAAGGATGGTCTTCCCGATGAGATCGTCACTGCTTTGCACAAAGATTTATCGGGTAATATTTGGATTGGCACCCACGATGGCGGGGTATGCCGTTATGATGCACAGGGTAATACATTTCACCGTATTTTGGAGCAGTGGAATTACGGAGAAGTATTTGATTTGGTGGTTTATAATGACGTTGAATTGTGGATTACTACTTCCGAAGGCGGGTTGTTGCACAGCGATCTTAAAGGTATTGTCCAATTGATAAAGCCTCCTACCAAAGCCAAACAAGTATTACGCGACCGCGAGGGACTACTGTGGCTTTTGGGTGAAAATGGAACGGTGTTTTCGGCTAATTTGAGTGTATTGCACGAAGTAACCAGTTTTAGTAGCGTACAAGCCATTTGCACAGAGCAATCAGGCAGGGTGTGGGCAGGCAACCAAACAGGGCTTTTTGTCCAAAAATCAAATCAATGGGTTCAAATTGGGCAAAAAAATAGCAATATCATCGCTTTACTCCGTACGCCCGAAAATCAAATATGGGCAGGTACTTTTGGTGAAGGCATTAGTGTGTATGACACAGCAGGCAAAAGAATAAAACGGATGACGATCTCGGATGGTCTGCCCAATGGTAGTATCTTGAGCATGGAAGTGGTGGGTGATCATGTGTGGGTGGCCACCTTGGGCGGCATTGTTGTGGTGCGTCGAAATACCTTCCAAGTGATTGATTTTGAGACCATAAGCGACCATGCTGAGGCGGCTAAATACTATGTTTATAAAATTTTCTGCGATTCCAAAGGGCGGGTTTGGTGCTGTACCGATGGACACGGGCTGGGTGTTTGGGAACATGGAAAGTGGCGGAATTTGACCGAGTCAGGCGGGGTTTCCTTAAAAACGATTTATTCCGTTGTGGAAGACCACGATGGCCGTATTTGGTTCAGCGGAGACCAAACGAGTCTTTGGCGTTTCGATGGCGTACAGTTAAAACAATATACACTCAAAGACCATTTGCACAGCACGCAAATCAATAGTTTGGCAGTCACAGGCCATGGCCAATTGGTGATCGGTTACGGCAATGGTATTGATGTATTGACACCCGAAACAGGGCATATTTCTTTTTTGGGCGAAAATGCTGGCGTTGCGATTTCGGATATTAGTCTCAATGCAGCCTGCACAGATCCGTTGGGTAATGTATGGTTGGGAACGGCCTCGGGCGTGAGTCGGGTGGCGGGTTATGCACAAACTTTTGAAATTGACCCTTCTACTTTGATAAAAACAGTAGTGAATGTGGCTCAAAATATTGATTTCGAGCATGTTCATACTTTTGCTTATGATCAAAACCATCTTATTTTTGAATATGCAGGTATTTGGTTAACCAACCCAACTTTGGTGTATTATCGGTACAAATTAGATGGTTTTGATCCAGATTGGACGATCTCCAAAGACCGGATGGCCTCTTACCCCAATTTGCCGCCGGGGCAGTATTGTTTTAGGGTGCAAAGTAGCGAACATGGTTATTTCGAGCAGACCGCGGAAGCAACCTATACATTTACGATTCGGAAACCTTTTTGGGCCGAATGGTGGTTTGTACTCGCCATTATGGCTATATTGGGGACGTTGATTCGGTGGTATATCAAAGTTCGGGAACAGCGGCTCAAGGTGGTGCAAGAAATGGAAAACGAAAAAATAGCGGCGCAATTGGATGTATTGAAAACGCAAATTAGCCCTCATTTTCTGTTTAATAGTTTCAATACGCTCATCACAATTATAGAAGAAAGCCCCGAAATGGCCGTGGATTATGTGCAGCACCTCGCCGATTTTTACCGAAGCATTATGGTGCATCGGGAAAAGAATTTTATTCCGTTGTCCGAAGATTTGGACATTGCCCGTAATTTTGGTTTTCTCTTAAAAAAACGTTTTGAAGATGCCCTTCAAATCCATATTGATGTGCCAGTCCCTATTGGCCGTTTGATGCCGCTTACGCTGCAAATGTTGCTGGAAAATGCCGTAAAACACAATGTTATTTCCAAAAAACAACCCCTCAAAATTGATATTTATTTGGAAAACAACGACACTATTGTCGTCAAAAATAATAAAAATTTAAAAATAAAACCAGAGCCAGGTACGCGATTTGGCTTGCAAAACCTCTCCCAACGCTACGAAGTACTCACGGGTAAAAAAGTGGTCGTGGAGCAAAGTAATGGGAGTTTTGTAGTTAAAATTCCACTGGATTAATTCAACTTATTGGTAAAAAAATATGAAAGTACTGCTGATTGAAGATGAGGATGCTGCTGTGCGTCGGTTAGAAAAAATATTAAAAGAAGCCGATGCGTCTATCGAAATTATCAAGAGCCTGGATAGTGTAGAAGCGTCCATTGATTGGCTGCGCAATCACCCTGCGCCGGATCTTATTTTTATGGATATTCAACTGGCCGATGGTTCCAGTTTTGAAATATTTGAGCATTGTGCCGTCAACTGTCCTGTGGTTTTTACTACGGCATACGACGAATACGCGCTTAAAGCATTTAAAGTAAATGCCATTGATTACCTAATGAAACCCATTAAACCAGCCGAAGTGGTGGTAGCCATCGAGAAATATCGTAGCATACATAAAGTGGCATTGCCAGATTATCAGGCATTATTGGACAAGTTACAACAGCCACAAACCCCTTTGTTGCGGCGGATTTTGGTCAAATTGGGGCAAAGCATTCGCCTTATTGACATGGACGATATAGCCTATTTTTATACCCGTGATAAAATTTCTTTTTTGGTCACCAAAAACACCCATAAACGCTTTCCCATTGATTATCCGCTGGACAAATTAGAAGAAATGCTCAACCAATCCGTGTTTTACAGGATCAATCGGCAATTTATTATCCATATTTCGGCCATCAAGGAAATGCACCCATATTCTAAATCTCGGATTAAAATTGACTTGGATCCACCTTCAGAAATAGAAACGATTGTGAGTACCGAGCGGGCTTCGGATTTTAAACAATGGCTGACTGGGGGTAAATTGGATTGATAAAGTAACCGGGCTTTCTCACACCAGCACTCATAAGTACTAAGGAAAAAGCCCGGTTGATCTCCAATTAAAACTTTAACAAAAACTCCGTAGTATCATTTCTTGGACAAAAAATGGAGTCCGTGTACGATGCTTTTGCTAATGAAGTAGGCTCACTGTCCCAATAAATCTGAATATTATCACCACCAGGTACTTTTAGTAAATAAGTAGATGGAATATCCGCTAATCTATAGAAAGACTTTCCTCCGCTACCAGAACCATACATGTTTCCGTTTGTCCCTATGTATAATTCCGATGATTGGGACTCATTGATAATCGTGAAATTAATATAAGCATCAATGGGATTGAGTACGGCATCGAATTGTTTACAGTCACCTCTTTTAACAGCAGGGGAATAAGGAATATAATCCTTTTTGATATAGCGCAAAAAGACATTATCCGCACGAGCGCTGGATACCTCCAAAGCGTATGCTCCATCTGTACCTGTCGTTAGTGTATCCTTATCTACGACAAGCGTTCCACCATGTTTTGCAAATCTACTAGCAATTAAATGAACTTCTACACCATCAATTGGCAAACCCGTACCCCTATCAGTAACAATACCAGTAATCATAGTGGTTCTTTTACATGCTATAGCAACTAGCAAAAATAGAAAAATGGTATTAATTGTATGCTTTTTCATGTGACGGCATTACTCTATTTTTATGATTGGATAAGTTACTCTAAGTTTTTTATCGCTCATTTTAAGATGATATGTACCCGTAGAGAGATTAGATACATCTATGACCTGAGCATCCGATGTGATTCGACATTCCCTTACTTTACGTCCCTCCATATCATAAATTTCAATTTTTTCACCAATTGGATTTTCTATATTGATGATGCTATTGGATGGGTTGGGATACACTTTTATTTTACTGGCTAAATCGGTTTCATAAGTACTAATCATACCTAGTGTGTCCATACGTCCGTTTTTATCCAATTTAATTAATAAACCATACGATTTACTGATAGTATAATCCTCCGAGTATCCTGCCGCTACAACACTTCCGCTTGGGAGTTCAACTACTCCACCCAAAAAACTATCTCCATTGGTGAAGAAAGTATCCTGATCATAATAAGACCAAATAATATCACCATCGGGAGAAAACTTACAGATTGCCGGAGTGGTGTACCCCGTCCATTTTCCTACTACGAGGTAGTTTCCATCGGATGTGGGTGTAATGTCAAGTATAGAAGCACTCTTATCATTAAAAAGAGAAAGGTACTTTTCCCATACTAGATTAAAATTGCTATCGCGGCAGACAAGTTTGGGACGAGTGCCAAAATCATCTATTGGCCCTGGCATAGGGATAAATGCTTTAGTGCAATAAAGCCAGTTTCCATCCGCCGTTTTCAACATTCTTGTTGATACACCATTTTCAACATTCTTTGGGCTTTCCCATTCTGACTTAATTTCACCAAGGCTATCTACTGTAATAAGCCACGTTTTTGTCCATTTGTTGACGATTGAGCCTATACCTGGCCAGTAAGCCTTACGTCCTGCAAGTATAATTGTATTATCATCCACTATATACGGCTCGCCAATGCTGCAATCCAAACCCAAACTACTGTAGTATTTTCGCCATATCTCATTACCCATTTTATCTGCTTTTATTAGCATGCCCTCAGTTTTGTATTGGTAGTTTTGTCTTTGACCCGACAATAAAATACTTTCGCCCCAATCTACACATTGGTTAAGCCATTTTTGAAGCCCTGGTATAGAAGTGGTATAGATTTTGATCCGTTCGGAGTTCTGATATAGCGCAAGTAAGATCAATGAGTCATAAAATATCTGATTCATTGAGTATATAATGCCATTGTTCGAGGCGAACAATCTATTTTCAACACCAGGAGTCACAGCATCATTAGGATGAAAGTATATATCCGTTAGCAATGTGTTGCCATTGGTATCCAACTCCATATAAAGTAACCCGTTCAATGCACCATTAGGCGCATTAGGCGTTAAAAACTGCCCCATAGTAATCAGTTTCTCCCCATCCCAAGCAATATCAACAAAACTTGCACCTGCGGCACTAGCGTCATATGTTTTTCTAAATCCAGGTTGCTGCGACCAGCATATAAAGGGGAGGAAAACAACTATAATTAATTTGATAAATTTATCCATGACTAAAACAAAAATAACCCGCCATACCTGATAGTCTGATATGGCGGGCAGGTGAGAAAATTATTTAATTATAGAGATTCTGCCAGATTGTATCTGTCCTGTTTCACTCTGAATAGTATAAAAATAAATACCTGATCGTATATCGGCTGTTTGCCATGTACTAGTGGATAAACCCTGAACTGGGCTTGAACGCCATATTGTACGCCCTGTGGCATCTGAAACCAGTATAGTAACGGGGCTGCTGTTGCCCTGTCCAACACTCATAAATTGGACATAATCCTTAGCTGGATTAGGTGATACAATATACTGATCCTCTCGTATCGTAACGTTTTTATTATTTGGATTTTCTACCCGTCCTTCTGATTTACCCACTCTTTTAGGTTGCGGCGGGAAGTGATAACCCTTCACAGTCAAAATATTTTTGGCCCATGCAGCACTCAAGCCTGTCCCGGTATTGGCATAAGTCAAAAGTTGATTTATCTTTCCTTGCGACAAGGCGGCTGTTGACTCCCCTTGCATTAGTTGCATGATGCTGCGATAGTCTGTAAGATCGGTTATCTCGATATTAGATAAACTATATTTACTGGGCATTGCATCTAGCACAGCAAATGCGGCTATACTTTGTCCTTTGGCTAAATAGTCACGGGCTACCACCATATCCGATACTGGCGACTCCATTTTTTGCCACCATACACGTATAGAATCCACGCTATAAGTTGTGGAATCAAACACCATGTGCAAACTTAGCGTATTGGACAAGTCGTCCAATCTCAAGCGATATCTGGCAGCGATATTTGATTTTTGTTCTGCTAAAGTTGGGTTACCTACTGCTGATGCTCCTTGCATATCATTCACCGCCGTTTGATATATGCTTCGAGTTGTTGTGTATTCCTCTTTCAAACCTTGCCATTCGTCTTTTCCCCGGCATGGAGGTAAGCAGTATTGGACATCACATGCATTTGAAGACACATTCGAAAAACTTAATCCAGAAAAGAACATAGGTATTTCAGAAGGACTATTATAGCAGTACCTCACCTGTGGCCCATTATTTTCAAAATCGCCAGTAGGCCTATTGGCTTTGGTGAAGGTGTTTCCTGCAGATTGAAAGGTGTTATTAGCTAATTCCAATCCTTGATTAAGACGGATATCGCTACCTGGATACACATAAAAATCGTGCTTTTTTGTAGCGTTGGTATTACACAAGTAATAAAGGCCACGATTGGGTGTTGTGATCGCATTGTTCTCATCCGCTAAATTACCTTCGTCCACATTGGTATAGGTATTTCTTCGTATGTCGTTATTGAACCAACCCAAGTTTTGGCAGTACGATCCATAAGCAAACTCTACGTTACCATTTGCCTTGGTGAATTGGTTTTCTTGCAACTCAAAACCGTTTGCGCCATTTTCAATATATACCCCAACTTGAATATTCGTGAAGGGCGTATTGCCTGAAAGTGAGCCCGCTGGAGGTAGCGTACCCATATTGAAGGTATTGCCTACAATGGTAGCCTGACTTACAAAACGGTTGTGAATGCCGTATATGCACTCTGAAAAAGTAGCCTGCTGCACGGTATAAGGGACACTTACAAAATCATCGGCGATATTTGGCGTTTCATTAGCACCGTTCTGTGCAGTACCTACATATATTCCATAACCAAGCCCTTTAAATAAGCTATGGTCATAACTGGTTGGAGGATAAGTATTACTAATTGCGCGAGATAAAACACTAAACCTAGCATCTGTTGCTTTAATCCCATACCCATAATCATTGTTTCCTATTGGGTTTTTAATGGTGCGTTCGTTGATAAAGGAACAGCCAGAAATACGGATACCCCTCACTTCTTCCATTTCTATACCAGAATTAATATTGGCAGCTTTGGAAAAGTCATTGTTCCAAAGGAATTGGCAATCCGTAATGCCTCCCAAATGGTCACGGAGTTGTCCGTATTGAGACCCAAAAGGCCAAAAATTGGAATAAGAGTGGTAACTGACTCCTGTACCATTATTGACGAACCAAGCCCCATTCGCATTTAGAATGCCGCCAGCCCAAAGTGATACGGCTATATTGGCATTCTCAATTATCGAACCTGGACGACAAGTAAACCTACCGTGCTGTCCGCTGGTATATTGTGAGGCACTTGAAACGCCATTTACGACCACACCTTCCCATGGATTCATGCAACTATTGGTTAGTTTGCCGTTTAGGGTGACATTCCCACCAGGTCTAATAATTAACCTTGTACCTTCAGAAAACTTAACAGTCCCTTCAATATTGAGTGTTATCCCATTTACGACAGTTACATCTCCACTGACATAGTTTTCACCCGACCAAGTCGTATTTTGTAAAACAAACCCCGAAAAACCTTTTGCTTTTTCTACGGCAGCATAAGCGTTCAGGTAACCTGTCCCTGTTTCATTTGGGATAGGATTATTCACCATAGGGCAAGTGGTTATTTTGATAATATTCTCGATCTCCGAGGGTTTTAAGCAAGGGTTTACGCTAAGTATAAGAGCCGCAGCACCTGCAACATTGGGCGCAGACATTGAAGTACCCCAGGCATTATTATACAAAGTGGTTCCGCACAAAAACTCAATTGTTCCCACCCCATCTCCAGGTGCGCACAAATCAACCCATTGATTATAGGTCGTTGCTGGTTGGTTAGGATCGGCGTTGGTGTTATGTATAGTGCCATCATCGGATACTGATCCCACATTGATAACTCCTGGGAAATTGCTATAGTCCGTGTGGTATGTCTTACCATATCTATTGCCCGCAGCTACTATTAGTAGCGTGCCGTTGCTAGTTATCTCTTGTATAGATTGCAACAAAGTGGTACTTGCTAGTCCTTGTTCAGCTCCCGTCCAACTTACGTTAATTATTCTACGTCCGTCAATATAGGCTTGCCAAACCTGTGCCCAAGGGCTTCCGTAGCAACCAGTAGTGCAGTCATCAAAAGGATTAGTTTTCACCACATATCCTGCAACACGAACACCAGGTGCCACACCAGCAGCGTTCAGGCCATTGTTGGCCTTCGCAACAATAGTAGCAGCAACTACATTACCGTGGTAGGCGCAGCCGGGAGACCCCGGGATGCCAACCTTACTAATTATCTGACCTTGTAGGTCAGGGTGGTTCAAATCAAAATCTGTATCAACGACGGCAACAACAACTGATGGGTTTCCCTGCGTGATATTCCAAGCACAAAGATACCCAGGCATTGTCAGTTCATAACTGCTTCTAGGGTCGTTTACGGATTGTGGACTGGAACATGGTTCTGGGCAATCAAGAACATTGAGTCCAGCCGCTTGCATATACGGCTCTCGTTCAATATATGAAAACAGATTGGTTGATTCCAATGCAGTCTTGAGGGCGTTTTCGTCCCCATTTAAATGTATCTCGTATGCATTACCCAAATTACCAGTAACGGCACCCGGAAAGGACTGAAAATAAGACACGACTTGATGTTGTTGGAACAAATTTTGAACGGTCGAGTTATTAGAGCCGCCCTGTTGGTTGGGGTAGGCTGAAGGCGCAGAAGGATAAACGTAAAGATACCCTTTTGCACTTCCTTGGCAAAATGCAGTAATGCTTGTCATTACCCAAAATAGTCCAATGAAAAGCCACCCAACATCATGCGGGAGTGCGGGAGTGCGGGAGTGCGGGAAAATAGTGCCGATCTATTTTCTTGTTCCAATCGTTTGGAACCATTGTGGGGTGATTCTTTCATAATGAAAAAATTGTTTAAAAAATAAAAAAATTGTAAGTAAGAAAGGATTAATGCACGATGGAAAAACAGGTTGTCATCAAGGGTGCGAAAAAAAATTATTTGTACAAACAGAATACAAATATATAGACAATATTTTTATTGCACAAGAAAATATAATTTATTTTTTTTAAAAAACTTTGTTATGTCTAAAACTAACATTTTGCCTCAAATACTTTTGCCTTATTTTGAAGAACAACAATGCTAGCCATTTCCCATCTTTGAAAAAAACACAAGAGTAATCAGGACGAATAAAAACCGACTGTGCGTGTTACAATACACGCCATCAGTCGAAAAAAACAAACATTGACCAGAACTGTTGGATATTTGCATTTTCAGGGACAAAACACGCCTGAAATATCAAATTACACCACTCAATATGTTATCCTTTCTAAAGCCGCTTGCCGCATTTTGTACCCTTACGATCCTTTCTACTACTACATTTTTTGCACAAACAGCCCAAACGGTCACTGCCGAAGAGGGTATGCAGATTCGTAGAGCCACCAGCACGGTCGAATTAGATGGTGTAATCGACGAAGATTTTTGGGCAACCGCAGATATTGCTACAGATTTTACGGTCAATTTCCCGGTGGACACTGGTATGTCCAATGCACGGACAGAAATCCGAATGGCGTACGACCAAAAATACCTCTATGTATCCGCTGTTTGTTACCAAAAACAAGAAGAATATACCATCCAAAGCCTGCGCCGCGATTTTGGTCCAGGCACCAGCGATGCACTCAATGTACTCATAGGTCCATTCAAAGATGGCCTTAATGGGTTTCTTTTTAGCGTAAATCCATACAATGTACAACGCGAAGCATTGATTGACAATGGAGGAAACCTGTCTTACGAATGGGATAATGTATGGAAATCTGCCGTAAAAAACGAACCCGACAAATGGACGGTAGAAATGGCCATTCCTTTCAAAACCCTGCGTTATAAAGTAGCCCAAGGCACCAATAGTTGGGATTTTAACTTCCTGCGTACACGCCTCAAGCCTTGGGAAGTAAGTACCTGGAAACGCGTACCGCAACAATACGCTCCCAATAACCTCGCCTTTTGTGGTACGGTTACCTGGACCGATAATCCGCCTAATAATGGCGTGGGCGTTTCTATCATTCCTTATGTTTCGGGGCGTTATAGCCGCACCAATGTCCGCAACGACGAATTAAAAATCACTGACCGAACCAATAAATTTGGCGGCGGCGTAGGTGGCGATGTTAAAATAGGCGTAACGCCCTCCCTCAATTTGGACTTGACAATCAATCCGGATTTTTCGCAAGTGGAAGTGGATCGGCAAGTAGCCAATGTGAGTCGTTTTCAGTTGTTTTTTCCCGAAAGAAGGCAGTTTTTTCTCGAAAACCGCGATTTGTTCTCTATGTTTGGTTTCCCGAATACGCGACCGTTTTTTTCTCGGCAAATTGGGCTGGCAGATACGTCCTTGGATCGGTCACAAACTTATGCGCCAGTACCTATTTTGTTTGGTGCGCGACTGAGTGGTAAACTCAATGACAAATGGCGGATTGGTTTGCTCAATATGCAAACCCGCCGATTGGATATTTCGGCCAATAACGTGATTCCAGCGGCTAATTTTACAGTAGCCACTGCGCAAAGAAAATTATTTAAACGATCGGCTTTAAGTGCCATTTTAGCCGATAAAACCCAGTTTTTAAAACAATTGGATGCCGCCCAACAGGAGCGTTACGAGCCGTGGAACCGCGTAGGTGGGTTGGAGTTCAATTTCTTTTCCGAAGATAACCGTTGGGAGGCAGAATCGTTTTACCACCGTTCGTTTTCGCCCGATCCCGATAAACGAGGCGCATCTATGGCGCAATTTATTGGTTATGATGTGCGCAAATACGCGATCAGGGCAGGTTTTCAACGCTCCGATACAAGTTATACCGCCGATATTGGTTTTGTTCCGCGTCCGGGCGTGCAAGGTATTTTTACGGGATTGGATTACCGTTGGTATCCCGCACAACCAGTATTTAATACGGTTAGCCTGAGTTATAATGGCGATATCACTACCGACCTGCACTCCAAGGTTACGGACTCGGATTTGAACTTGGGGCTTAATATTGGATTAAAAGATCAAAGTTCCTTTGGAGTAGGTGCATATACTATTTTTACCAAGTTATTTGAGCCATTCGACCCTACCAATACAGAGCAAACTCCTTTACCCATTGGCAATTATAGGTACAATGGCGTATTTGGTAATTATAATAGTAGTACTTCGTATAATCTTCAAGGGAATATTGATCTGGGGATTGGGCAAATCTATAATGGTTTTGGCATATCGGCCAATGGCGATATAAAATATCGTTTGCAGCCTTATGGAATTATAGGAGTGAGCTATAGTTATAATCATTTCGATTTACCAAAACCGTATGCTCAAGCCGACTTATTTCTGCTTGGTCCATCGCTTGAGTTTGCTATAAACCGCAGCCTGTTTGCCAGTGCTTTTTTTCAATATAATACTCAAGCGAATAATTTCAATATAAATGCGAGGATTCAATGGCGTTTTGCACCAGTTTCAGATTTATTTTTGGTTTATACCGATAATTCTTATGCAAATCGTATTGAGGCAACCCCAGTGCGATTTTTAGCGCCAAAGAATAAAGCCTTGGTACTAAAAGTAGTCTATTGGCTCAACGTTTAACAATTTCATATAAAAACGTTAAATTCAAGATCAGAACAATATTCTGATAACAATTTAGGTTTTTAGTTGAAATTTTTTTCACACTATAACCTCGCCTATGGACGAAACACATACACTCGATGCACTTGTGCAATTTCTTTATCACGATATGCCTGCTGAAGATGCCTACCTAACCGCAAAAGTATTGGAGAACAATACGGAAATGCGCGCTACGTACGTCGAAATGCTGGCTTCAAAAGTATTATTGCCAAAAGTAATGTTCACACCATCTAACAATGTAATGAACAGAATTATGCAATATAGCGCCACAACACTGGATAATTGTACTCCATTGTCATCGTTGAGCTACTAGAAATTAAATCCCTCAACCTACTAACAATTTCTCCACCGCACATGAGCCATACCTGTAACAAGGTTGGCTCATGTTTTTTTTGTGCCAAGTAAAAAGAATGCAATACGAAACGATAAATCATCTCCCCAAATCTGTACCTTTATTTAAATTTCATTCCTAAAATGGTTTGTATTTGAAAAAACAGATTACTTTTGACGCTTCATTTTTAACCACTTCATCATCGATTAGTAACATGAACCACACATTTAGAAGATCATCCTCTTTATTATTTTGCTTATTATTGCTCCTTTGCTACGCTTGTGGACCGACCGAAAAAGCCGCAGAAAAAGCACGCACCAACAAACTAAATGTGCGACTTGAAGCAGCAGTTGATAAAGTAAATCCATTGCTCAAAGGTCCCGCCTATGCGCGTTATGTAGCCAATAATGTATTCCAAACACTTGGTGCATTTGAGCCACAAACCATTGAATTGGAACCGCTTATAATCAAATCTATCCCAGCACCTTATACCGTTAAAGACGGCAAATACAAAGGTATGCAGGCCTACGATTTTGAAATAAGAGAAGAAGCAAAATGGGACAACGGTACTCCCATTACCGCTGCTGATGTCAATTTCTCTTACAAAACAGTACTGAATCCGTTGATCGTTAACCCTTTTTCCAGTTATCTCGAACAACTCAAGGGTATGACGATTGATCCATCCAACCCTAAAAAATTTACGGTATATCAAAAAGAGTATTACTTCTTGGCCATTGAGGCATTGTGCCAAATGGCGATTTTTCCAAAATATAATTATGACCCGCAGGGTTTGTTGGATAATGTTAGCCTAGAAGACCTCGCCGATCCTAAAAAACGCGACCTTTTGGGCAAACAAGATAAAGGCTTACAGGAACACGCCATTTTTTTCCAACAAGCGGCACTCAATTCCGATAAATCGACTATTGTGGGTAGTGGCCCTTACCGCGTCGATTTTCTCGACCCCGCGCAAGGTGTTATTTTGGTACGCAAAAAAGATTGGTGGGGCAATGGACTGAGGGCAGCAATTCCTTTTATGGCGGCTTTCCCCGATACCATTCATTACAAATTGGTGTTGGCCGAAGATGCAGCGATCAATATGCTCCGCTCTGGCGAGTTAGATATTGCGACCAATATTACACCAGCCAATTTTAAAAAATTAGAAAAAGAACCAGAAATGGCCGCCAATTATGATTTTAACCTGCAATGGGCCGCTATTTATAATCGAATAATGATCAATAATGCCGATCCCATTTTGTCGGACAAACGCGTGCGCCAAGCCATTGCGTATGCTGTGAATTATAGCGAAATGCTCAATGATATTCAAATGGGCATGGCGCAACAGACCATCGGGCCTATTTTCCCCAACCATATTTCTTATGCAAAAGAACTTGTTCCGTACAGTTTTAATGCAGAAAAATCCAAAGCGCTACTCGCAGATGCAGGCTGGAAAGATACCGATAACGATGGTATCGCCGATAAAGTAATTGGTGGTAAAAAAACGCCGCTGGTACTACAATTAATGAATACCACAGGTGTCGGTGTAGGGGACTTGATTTCAGCCAGTTTGCAGACCTCCATGGCAAAAGTAGGGATCAAAATTGACCTAAAACCTTCGGATATCAATAAAATTACAGCCGAAACGATGGCCGGTAATTTCCAATTGGCTGCCTCCGCTTCTTCTTCACACCCGGGAGAAATTGATATGAGCCAAAATTACCACTCTAAAGCACTGGCACCAAATGGCGATAATCGTATCCGATACGCCAATAAAGATTTGGATGCCATCATTGATAAAATAAAAATAACCCCCGATAAGGTAGAGCGGTATAAATTGTTTAAAGAAGCCCAAACCATACTTTATAACGATGTACCAGAGGTATTCCTTTATGCGCCAGGATTCCGCGTGGTGAAAAGCAAGGCATTCGACTGCCAACTTACACCTATGCGCCCAGGATATATGGATGTTTTAGCCAAACTTAAAAAGCAAAAGTAATTTGTTATTATGATTGTCAAACATGTTTTTACCTATTCTTCGCTTTTTTGTCTATTATTATTGACTTGTTGGGCTTGTGAATCCACCGAAAAAACAACCCAAAAAGCGCATACCAATCGGCTCAATATCCGCCTGGAAGCGGCAGTGGACAAATTAAATCCCTTGCTCAAAAGCACGGCCTATCCTCGTTATGTAGCCGCCAATGTGTTCCAAACGCTCGGTGCTTTTGATCCAAAAACGGTTGAATTGCTGCCATTAATGATTAAAAGTATCCCTGAGGCTTATACCGTTAAAGAAGGTCCATTTAAAGGTTTACAAGCCTACGATTTTGAAATACGGGATGAAGCAAAATGGGATAACGGTACGCCTATTACCGCCGCCGATGTCGAATTTTCTTATAAATCAGTGCTCAATCCCCTTATTCCTAATCAGTTTGTAAGTTATCTCGAATTGCTCAAGGATATGTCAATAGATCCAACTAATCCTAAAAAATTTACGGTCTATCAAAAGGATTTTTATTTTTTGGCGATAGAAGCACTCTGTCAAATGCCGATTTATCCAAAATATAATTATGACCCAAAGGGGCTAATGGATCATGTAAAACTGGCAGACCTCACTGATCCTAAAAAACGGGATTTATTGGGCAAACAGGACAAAGACATGCAAGAACAAGCACTCTTTTTCCAAGACGCAGGTCTCAATTCCAGTAAGGCAACTATTGTGGGGAGCGGCCCTTATCGCGTTGATTTTATTGACCCTGCACAGGGTGTTATCCTAGTGCGCAAAAAAGATTGGTGGGGCAATGGATTGGCGGCTACAATTCCTTCTTTGGGTGCGTATCCCGATACGATCCATTATAAATTGGTCTTAGCAGAAGATGCCGCGATCAATATGCTCCGTTCTGGAGAATTGGATATTTCAGGAGGTATCAAACCCAACAACTTTAAAAAACTGGAAAAAGATCCCGATTTAGCGGCCCATTACAACTTTAACCTGCAATGGGCACCGATCTATAATCGGGTTATGATTAATAATACAGATCCCATTTTGTCGGACAAACGGGTGCGCCAAGCACTGGCTTATGCGGTTAATTATAACGAAATGCTACAGGATATTCAATTGGGTATGGCACAAAGGACGGTGAGTGCCGTTTTCCCTAATCATATCTCTTATGCAAAGGAAATAGAGCCGTATGCCTTTAATGCAGAAAAAGCAAAAGTGTTGTTGGCAGAGGCTGGTTGGGCGGATACCGACAACGATGGCGTAGCCGACAAGATGATTAATGGAAAAAAAACACCCTTGGTTTTGCAATTAATGAATACCACTGGAATGGGTACAAGTGATATGGTTTCGGCTAGTTTACAGACCTCAATGGCAAAAGCGGGGATCAAAATTGATCTTAAACCTATGGATGTCAATAAAATAGGAACAGAGACAAGCGCCGGTAATTTCCAATTGGCCGCCAATGCTGCATCATCACAACCAGGAGAATTGGATATGACTCAAAACTACCACTCCAAATCATTGGCACCCAAAGGCGATAACCGTATCCGATATGCCAATAAAGATGTGGATAATATTATTGATGAATTGAGAAGAACGCCCGATAAAGAAAAACGCTATCAACTCAGTAAAGAAGCACAGACCATCATCCACAACGATGCTGCTCAATTGTTCCTTTATGCACCTGGATTTCGTATTATTACATCAAAAGCATTTGATTGCACCTTATCGGCCATGAGTCCTGGATATGTGGATGTATTGGCTAAACTTAGGAAGTAATTGTGTATCTTTGTGCTTCTAAAATAAATATAACAGAATGGCATTTGAAGTAGTGGGTCGCCTGCATCGTCTTTTTGCGACCGAACAAAAATCAAGTAGTTTCCAAACGCGCGAATTCGTGCTGGAAATCCCCGATGGTAATTACCCTCAACTCATTAAGTTTCAATCCGTTCAGGATCGTTGCGCAGCGTTGGATCGCTTTAGCGAAGGCGATAATATCAAGGTCTCTTTTGACTTGCGCGGTCGCGAATGGAATGGAAAATACCTAACCAACCTCAATGCCTGGCGTGTTGAGCCGAGTGATGGTACTGAGCCAAGTGGCAATATAAGTGGCGGTGGCGGCCAAACCCGCAGTACTGCACCGAGTTCTGGTGGTGAAAATTTCCCAGCAGATCCATTCCCGAATTATTCGGATGCTCCACCTGCTCAAAACACGGGCGGTATGGAAGATTTACCTTTCTAAAAATTGTCCAACAATACCATGCTGCTGCTTTTTGATGGTGTCTGCAACCTCTGTAATGGAGCGGTACAATGGATTATTGTACGCGATAAAAAAGCAATATTTCAATTCGCTGCCCTGCAATCTGATGCAGGGCAGCGTGCATTGAATCATTTGGGGCTTCCTACCCAAACTTTCAACTCAATCGTATTGATAAAAGGTGACCGCTACCTTATCCGCTCCGATGCGGCACTCGAAATTGCTGTCCAATTGGGCGGCTTTTGGCAGTTAGCAGGTATATTCAAAATTGTTCCTCGATTTATACGGGATGCTGTGTATGATTTTATTGCCAATAATAGGTACCGATGGTTTGGAAAACAAGAACAGTGTATGTTACCTAGGGCAGAATGGAAGGGGCGTTTTTTGTAAGTATGGCTCTGATCGCATACTTTCTGTGAGTCGTTGTAAAATGACATTGAAACTGGCGACGTGATACTATGTACCCAATAGATTAAAACCAGTCATAGCATTGATACCCATCAAGCAATTACAATCCATTGATTTACAACAGCATAAATAAAAAAATAATTCAACCCAAAAGAAACTTTTTTAAAATAAGTATTGTTTGGGACATATTCTATATTTTTGCTTTCTTTTCTTTCATTAAATCACACGTTACCATGCAAAAAACATTATTCACCAGTCTTTTAGTACTGCTTTTTGGCGTACTCACTTTTGCACAAACCCAACCACCAACCGTCAAAACCAAAATCAATAACTTGGTTGTAAATCCTAGCTTTGAGGAGAAAGCCCCCAATGCAAAAACCGATTTTGAAACCGCCCCTATTGAAAATGCGTTGGGATGGTCTTCACCTAACTTGGGCGGCCCTGTTATTTTTGCTACCGGCTCCGATGGAAATATTTATGATGATTACGGCGGTTCTTGGGCATTTAAGGCCAAAAAAGGCCAATTTGTTGGCGGCATGTCGGTCTATGATAGCCGCGATTATATACAGGGCAGTTTGAGTCAGCCCCTCACCGTGGGTAAGCGGTACCATTTTTGGTTTTATGTACATTACCATTGCTCGGGTGCCAATAATATCGGTATTGCGTTTTTGCCTTCCAAGGCCAGCCTCCAATCGGATGGCGTGTTGCCGCTGCAACCGGCGGCTATCCAAAAAGAGATAACACCTTATAACCAAGCCAAATCTTGGGCTTTGATCCGCGACTCTTTTGTAGCACAACAGCCCTACCAGTATTTTATTATTGGTAATTTTTTCCCAGATGAAAAAACAGGTATCGAAGGCAGTATCAACCATTATTATGCTTATGTGGACGATATTACGGTGGTGGAATCGCGCGACCAAAAAACCGGTATGCCCGCCGCTAATACCGAGAATACAGATGCTGCTAAGTGGACCGAGAACGTGGCTATTGTAAAAAAAATCACCGAAAATCCATCTATTGATCTAAACAAAATGAGCGGTAACGGCGCAATGGTACTGCCTAATATCCTCTTTAAAAACGATGCCGATGAACTACTCCCCGAATCCCTCGAAAATCTGGAGAGTATTATAGCACAAATGAAAAGGGTTACTACCTTGAAAATTCGTATCACAGGCCACACCAGCAGCGAAGGCACGAAGGAATACAACCAAAAACTATCCGAAAAACGCGCTCAAGCCATTCGTAAACAACTGCTCGATAAAGGTATCGCCCCCGAACGTATAGAAGCCGTCGGGATGGGGGAAGAGCGCCTCATTATTACAGATGAAAAATCGGAAGAAGACCGCATGAAGAATCGACGTGTTGAATTTGAGGTGATACAATAAAATGCGCATGGGATGCATCGTATAATCTCCATTTCCACAAATTTCTACAAATGTTGGACTTCTACGAAGTCATTTATGTAGACATGAACTATTCTTTACAAATGTTGGACTTCTTCGAAGTCTAGTTTTTAATTCGGGAAGTTCAACATTTGTATTTGAAAAAACACCCGGAGATATAATAATTCCTACCTTTTTAAGTTTAAAGTGTTTCCCCAAAGACATTAATTTACAGAAAACCATGCGTACCCTTTTATTTCGTATTTCTTTATTTATGCTTGTGACCATTACAAGCACAAATCTAGTTTTTGCTCAAAAAAATACAATAAAAGGCCAGTTTTTTGACGATACTAACGCACCACTAGAAGCCGTATCGGTGGTATTATTAACACTGCCTGATAGTATTCCGACGGATTTCCAACTTTCCGATTCACTGGGTAATTTTCGTATTAAATCTGTTCCTGAAGGTCATTATCGCTTGCTCGGTACATACTTGGGTTATGTTCCATTTAGTCAGGAAATCGAAATGATTGATAAACTCCAAATTGATTTGGGAAAAATTACCCTACAACCTACAATTATCGGATTAGGAGTAGTAGAAATTACAGAAAAAGCCACACCTGTAATCATCAGAAATGATACCGTTTTTTATAATGCCGGCTCGTTTGTCACCCGACCTAATGCATCGGTGATGGAACTGCTCAAGTTATTGCCCGGACTAGAAATTGACCGCGATGGCAATATTAAAACTCAGGGTAAAACAGTCATCAATATACTGGTAGATGGCAAACCGTTTTTTAATGGCGACCAAGGCACCACCACCAAAGTGCTACCCGCCGATGCCATTCAAACCATTGAAGTGTATGACCAAACCAGTAAACAAGCCGACTTTTCGGGCGTAAACGACGGCGGCGAAGAAAAAACGATTAATTTGATCTTGAAGGAAGATCGAAAAAAGGGCTGGTTTGGTAATGCCGAAGTATCCGGAGGGGGAAGCAAATTGGACGAACAGCGGCACGAATTATCCGCTTCGGCCAATCGTTTCACACCTAAAAGGCAATTTGCAG
>JAAFHO010000179.1 GCA_013297575.1 Chitinophagales bacterium | reverse complement strand
ACCATCCGTTGCCCTCCAAATGACGGTTGTTGTTCCTTTTTGGAACACAGCACCGCTAACTCCACCGCTAAAATGGCTCGCTACCGCACCAGCACAGTTATCCGATGCAATAGTAGGTGTAGTGTAATTCACAATGGCATTACACTGGTTCAAATCAGTAGCACGGACAATATTAGCAGGACAAATAATAGTGGGTGCTATCGCATCTACAACGGTGACTGTTGCTGAACAAGTGGCCATATTGCTGTTACCATCATTGACTGTCAAAACGACTGTATTTGCCCCTAAATTGGCACAAGTAAAGGCATTTGGCATAACGCTTACTTGAGTTACATTGCCACAATTGTCCGAACCGCTTTGGAACACATTCGTGGTGTTAATACTAGCTGTTCCGGTAGTACTCAAATTGGTAGTAAAGTTTTTGCAAACAACTGTTGGTGCAGTGTTGTCCTGTACCGTCACGGTGGTCTGGCAGGCATCGCTGTTGCCCTTTACATCAGTCACGGTCAGCGTCACAGTTTGTGGGGTGCCGACTTGGCTGCAACTGAATGAGTTAGGCGAGACCGTTATGCTTTGCAGACCACATTCGTATGTGCTGCCGTTGTTGACATCAGAAACACTAAGGCTTGCGCTGTTGCCAACCAATGCGATGGTGGCCGATTTACAAATGGCTTCGGGCGCATCGCAACAATTCTCTGTTGTGAGTTTCCAGGTTGCAATACGGGTACAGCCTCCATTGCCGTCCTCTATTTTTACATAAAAAGTGTAGCTGCCTTCCGTTAGAACGGACGTGGGCGTAAACGTATTGGTCGCTGTTGTGTAGGTTCCTGCCGACATGGTGGCGGCTGCATCGGTGAAGATACCCGCTATCGTGAAATCCACCGGATTGCCCAGACCAAAAGCGGGGTTGATTACATCACAGGTGTTGGCTGTCGTGGGAGCTACGGTGATTTCATTGTTCACCACATTCGGGATTGGGTTGCCTTGCGGGTATTCGATGATGCTGTTGTTGGTTAAAGTGCCGGTGTTGACGTGTGCGCTGGCCCCGAAATCAACTCGAAAAAGGCCCTCATTCGTATAAGTTGCCGTGTTGTTCAGCCGCTTATACAAAAATATCTGCCCACAAGGACGGTTGTGAATCGTCGCCGACGAAAAATTTCGAATGCCGCCTCCGTTGTTTGCCGCGATGGTCAACGTGCCGTAGTTGTCGAGCGTAACATTGGCTCCTTCATTGAGAATGCTAGCGTCATTCGCACGTTGGATCAGTATTTGCCCACTAACCTGATTGCTAAAAGCTGCATTATTGAGGAGTCCATAAATCCCGACTGCGATTGCCCCGATATTTAGATCTCCTTTATTTTGAAAGGAGCCACCAACATTATTGAAAACCCCGCTAGTACTACCCGCTCGGTCTATCTGAATTTGCCCGTCTATATTGTTATTGATTGTGCCGTTACTAAAAATACCATGAATGCCAATACTGAAGTTTGCGCCTAGGGTCAGGCTACCATCGTTATTGAACGTGCCCCCGTTGATTAAACCATATAAAGTCGAACGGTTGATCTGGATTTGCGCCGCCGAGTTGTTGTTAAAGATGCCACCATTCGCGATGCCGCTGTTACCCGGGCTTATGATTCCGCCTATGGTGATGATCGCTTCATTGGTGAAGGTACCCGAGCTGAAGTTGGCGATGCCCGCATCTATGGTGCGGTCCACTTGAATTTGCCCGCCCGGATGGTTGGTGAACGCGCCTTCATTCCGTATGCCATTAAAGCCAGCAGTCAGAACGGCCCCTATGGTGATCGTGCCGTGATTGTTAACCGTCCCCGTATTACTAATTGCATTCGCCATCGCCGCGCCTTCAACCGCCAGCGAACCCGCCGCTGCTATCGTCAGCACGCCCCCCGCGTTCACAACGACATTTTTGGCGACTGCAGCCGCGCTGATGCTTGGGTCTGTGGCCACATTGGGGATGATGACATTATCGGCAGCGGTCGGTTTTACGCCAGTTGACCAGTTGGCATCATCATGCCAATTGCTGCTGACAGAGCCATTCCAGGTGGTTTGCGAAAAAAGCACCTGATAGCCTCCCAACAATAAAACAAGGGAATAGAAGGTGCGGAGCCAATTGGCCCTAAATGTTGATTTAATACTACTTTTCATAAGAAAACGTAATGTGTATGTGGTAAAAAAATGTTGAAAAAAGACGCAACGGGCAGGGATCGAACCGATCAGGTTCGTCCACATTTCAAAAAAATTTGCCGTCGATCTGTTTTGAAAAAAAGGGTTGCAGGCGTTACAAGTCTGCGTTATCTACCCCGATGAATGATAATTTCAGTAATTTTAGCAGTAGCTGGAATTTTTGCCCTGTCAATTTCATAATTGAAGTTCGCCACGTCCAGACGATAGGAAAGGTTATTGGCAGTGGCATGCGTTCGGCCTTCTATTTCCGAACCATGAACTTCGATATTTGGAAAAACCTTTACTAAATCCTGAAAAGTATCGCCTATTTTTATACCTTTTATCGTTTGAGCCTTGGGGCTTTTTACGGTAATATCGCCTACCAAAAGTTTTTCTTTTGGGTCGGGCAAAAAATAGCCAGCCGGGTTGTTATCGAAATCCTTGATTTCGTACACCTCAAAAACGCCCTCACCTGTCCGCATCTTGGTTTTTTGACTATACTCAAGGTGTTTGCTGATCAAATCGCCTACCTGAATCCCCCTGAACGAATTTGGCCCAATCAACAGTTGGGTCTGCGTAGGCGTGATGTTGATAATTTCCGTGACTTTCAATTGTTTGATGTCGCCCAAAACATAAGGTTCCCCTTTGAAAGTCACTTTATCTCCAATATTGCTGGGTTGACATTTTTCCCTTCCTCCCACATTTACGATGGAAACCAAGGCTGCATAAATGCCATCTTTCTCGGTTTGCACTTCTGCAGTGTAGCCATCTTTGCCAAGGGTAACATTGCTGACGTTGCCAGTGATTGTGGTGAGTTCGGCATTGGGAGTAGATGCTGTTGTATTTGGGTTGTTGCTTTTCTGCTCGGAACAGGAAAAAGCCATGTTCAGTACCAAAATAAGTACTGGCAATTTAATGGTGTGATTCATCATGCTAATATTTATTAAAAACTAGACTTTGTGAAGATGATTGATACGATTTTTTCAGGACTATATTAGAATAAATTTAAAAGGAACGATCAAACGTTGTGACACGGTACGACCATTGCGCACCGCAGGAATCCAATATGGCATTTCGCGTAACAATTTGATTACTTGGGCATCGATAGTATTACCCATGCTTTCCACAATACATATTTCTGTTACTTCCCCTACTTCATTCAGCAATACTTCTGCCTTCACGATACCCTCCAAACTAGTTTCCTTAGCCAGTTTTGGATAGACTAAATGTTGGCTCAAATATTCACTAAAGTTAGGAAAGCGGGCATTCCGGTCGGACAAATATGCTGTCACAGAACTTTTGTCCACGTTGCTGGCAGATGCTTCGGTTTGAGCGCAGATAGATGAGGCGTTAAAAATAACAAAAAAGATGATTGACAAAAAAGAATAATTTTTCATAATTGAATGATTTTAATGACGCGGGCAATATGCCCAGTGTTGTAATGAAATAAGTTGTGAAAAAACGTGCGGTATCAAACGGGTGCATTTCCGACCTAGGTGGTCATAAAAGGCTTTTGATTATTACCTCTGCTGGCACACCAGTTTGTTTCCGCGATGCAAAGATGCAGGGCAGGGCGGGCGGGGCGGGTTCTCTCTTGTTACAAAAAGGTTTGCCCTCGTTACATTTTGTTGAAAGGTTTGCTGGTGTTACACAGTGTTTGCTGGTGTTACATTAAACTTGGCTCGGTGACACACCAAATTTCTCTTTAAAAGCGGTAGAAAAATATTTTTCGTTGCCAAAACCCACGCGTAAGGCAATTTCCCCCACACGGCCTTCGCGATTTTTCAGCATCGTAAGAGCACACTCCAAACGATAATCGCGAATAAAATTAGTGGCTGGTTGGTCGGTCAATGCCTTTAGTTTGCGGTGCAGCTGCACACGACTAATGAACATTTTTTGGGCAAAATCTTCCACACCAAGCGTTTCGTCGGCTAAGTTTTTTTCCAAAATCAATATAAATTTTTGAAGAAATTCGCGGTCAGGCTCTGACAAAAATGTCGGAGTAACACCCTGAGCAATACCCGAAGACAGGGTAGCAAAACTGCTTGCCTGCTTCCCAAATATCGCCCGCAGGCGACGGCGGGTTTCCACAAGGTTTTCCATGCGGGTCAAAAGTTCCTCCACACTAAAAGGCTTGGTCAAATAATCGTCAGCGCCATGCCGCAGCCCCTTCAACCTTGATTCTATGGCCGATTTGGAGGTGAGCAACACTACAGGTATGTGGGCGGTTAATTCATGGTTTTTTAATTCGTCCAGTAATGTCAACCCATCTTTGCGGGGCATCATTACATCCGAAACCACGATGTCTGGCACGATGTCGAGGGCTTTTTTCAGGCCATCCTCGCCGTCGGAGGCTTCCACAACCTGCCAGCCTTCGACCATGGCGTTTTTGATAAAATTGCGCAGTTCGTTATTGTCCTCCACAACCAGCACCACAGGCATATCGGCATGGATAGCCTTTGCGCCCGCCCGCGTCTCGGACAAACTCTGGCTTGGTTGAACCGGATTGAGGGGTATCACATCCAAGGCTAGCGTGGCGGTATTAACCATATTGATCGCTCCTGAGACGGGAAGTGCCAACTTGAACACAGTACCTTTTCCGCCCGATTTCGGATCGGGGCTTTCCACCAAAATTTGTCCGCCCATTAATGCTGCCAACTCTTTTGATAAGGCCAAACCAATGCCCGTTCCCTCGCCAGAACGCGTGTAAGAGCCGTCCACTTGATAAAATCGGTCAAAAATTTTATCTAGGTTCTCGGGGGCAATGCCGATACCTGTGTCACAGACGCTGATTTCGATATTTTCAACATCAGAAGATTTTGAAACCCTTCCGACGGCAACTTCTACCTTTCCACCTTCGAGCGTGAATTTTAAGGCATTGGAAATCAAATTATTGAGTACCAATTCTACTTTACCCGCATCGAAATCAAATAGAGGTAGATCATTGGGCAACGCCGCCATAACCAATTTAATTCCCCGTTTTTCGGCCAATGGCAGGAAGCGTTCAAAGGTGTTTCTGACGGTTTCGCCGATGTTACTACGGCGCAGGTCAAGCCCCATTTGGCCGCTTTCGAGTTTGGCCATGTCCAACAGTTGGTTGATCAAACCGAGCAATTGACGGCTATTTTTTTCGGCCAATTGCACGTTTTCCAACACTTCAGGATCTTTTATTTTGGGTAAAATCCTGCGCAGCGGCTCAATCATCAAGGTTAGCGGCGTACGAAACTCGTGGGTGATGTTGGAGAAAAAATTAGTTTTCAATTGCTCCAACACCTTTATACGTTCGGTCTCACGGTGTTCAAAAGCCAGTTGTTCACGCTCCTTTATCCGCCGAATCTGAAATTGGTACACATGCCAGCCTAACCAAGCAAGCAGCAAGGCGTAACAGAGATAGGCTAATTTGGAGCGGTACCAAGGTGGATTGACCACTAAAATCAATGGCGAAGCCTCGCGCCAGGCACTTTCGCCGTTGTTGCCTTGTACCCGCAACTCGTATGTTCCTGGGGCGAGATGGCTGAAATAGGCAAAACGATGGTTGCCTGTTTCCACCCAATCCACATCCAACCCGATGAGGCGGTAGCGGTAGCGGTTTTTGGAAGGGTCGGTAAAATCAAGCGCGGCGAACTCGATGGAAATGTTGTTTTGATCGTGGCTGAGTTCCAATTTTTGAAGGTATTCCGGAGGGTTTACAAGTTGGATTTTTGCATCGCGCACATCCGCCCGCTCATGATTGATTTCCAGACCGACGATGAAAACAGGCGGCACAGCGGTGTCGGCTTGCAGTTTTTCGGGAAAAAAATGGTTCATTCCATTCACGCCGCCGAACAGTAACTCGCCGTTCGAGGCTTTGAAAAAGGCTTGCGTGTTGAATTCGTTGTCCTGCAACCCCTGTGCGGCGGAGTAGGTGATGAAGTCGAAAGCAAAGGGCGCGTCGACACGCTGGGTCAGTTTGACGAGTCCCCGATTGGTGCTGGCCCATAGGCTGACGGGGCTTTGGGCGGGGTTTTCGTTGCCGGGCAGGATGGCATAAACAACTTTGTCGGGCATTCCGTCGGCTTGGGTCAGGTATCGAAACTCGTTGGTTTTCAGGTCTAAGCAATTGATGCCGCCGCCTTTCGTGCCGATCCAGAGCCGTTCGGCGGGTCGGGCGGGGTCAGGCAAAAGGCAGGCGATGGAATTGTGGTTCAGCCCGCGCGGGTTTTTCGGGTCGGTTTGGAAGAGTTTAAAATCCAAGTCGTCTGGCGTTTTGGGCGTGCATTTGATGAGACCTTTTTGAGTGGCGAGCCAAAACACGCCATTGCCATCCTGCACGAAATCGAACGACTGCGAGGCTCTAGGGTTTTCACCAAAAACCTGACTGTAATCGAAGTACCGGAACTGCGCTGTGCGCGGGTCGAAGCGAACCAATTGGCTGAACGCGCCCGTCGCCCAAAGGTAGCCGTCGCGGTCAGTGATCAATTTGGAATAGTCGTAACCAAAAAAATCAAAGGGGTACGTTTGGGTCAGTTGCCCTGACGCATCGAAGCGGCATAAAAAACCGTGCGGATCAATGTTTACGGGTGTGGATGCCAGCACCCAAAATGCGCCAGACGGCTCGAAACAGAGGTCGCGCTTGCCTTTGTCGCCTAATTCCGGGAAGGCGAGTTGTTCGCCGAGCAAACCCGTGAGCGGGTCGAAGGGATAAATTTTGAGGAGTCCCTTGCGGCAGTAATACTTTCCGGCGGGGCTGCGCCAAAGCCGCCAGATGGAGTTTCCGGTGGCTCCCGTGCTGAACAACTGATTTTTCAGGTTGATTTTTCGCAGCCCATAGCCCCACGTGCCGACCCAAATGTTGCCGTCGCGGTCGGACTGAACCTGCGTGATGTCTTTGTCAAATTCCCAGTCCGGTTTCGAGAGGTCAATCGTTCGGTAGTTTTTTTCCAATTGCCAGAGTTTTTTGCCCATCAGCAACCAGCATTTGCCCCAACTGTCTGTGCTGATATTGGCAAATGGCAAGTCCATTATTTGCGTTTGTGCGGGAAAAACCCCTTGGTCGTTCGCCCAAAAAAGTCGGCACTCGGCATCCATGATCCACCAGCCTTGCTGCCCGATGGCGCGTCCAATAGAGCGAATGGAATCTGGAAGATTGGTGTGCCGGATAAGTTTTGCTGTGTTCGTCTCGACCTCCACCTGAAATTGACGGCGACTGGAAAACAGGGCTATTTTACCGTCGATCCCTGTCAAAAATTTAGTCAAGGGTTCCTGTCTCTCGATCAGGTTCTCCACTTTGATCGGTGAGATTTTGGTCTGACGGCTCAAATCTGCTTGCGGCGGAATTCCTTTTTTCCAACCTTCGGGTATTTCAATGCGGAGCAAACCGCCAGAGGCTAATAGTACCAAAATGGAGCCGTCCGCTGCCTCGCCAATGTGATCAACGTGCAAATTGGGCGACCTCTTGGTGGATTCAAAACGAAATGAGACAAGGTGAAAATGGCCGGTTCGGGGGTCGTAAATCTCCGCGCCAATTCCTTCAATCCCCACCCAAAGCCAGCCCCGCGAGTCCTCAAACAGCGCGCTGACGGTGTTGCCAGCGATGGAAAGCGAATCGAAGGGATTGTTCGAGAAGACCTTGAAATTGTAGCCGTCATAGCGGTTCAGTCCGTCTTTGGTAGCAACCCAGAGGAAACCGTCACGGGTTTGCAGGATGGAGAAAATCATGCCCTGTGAGAGGCCCTGTTCGATGGTTATTTTTTCAAAGGGGAGGTTTTGGGATGTGGCCGCCCCCATTCCAAAAAGTAACCATATACATATAATATATTTATACTTCATTGCTTAAACACAAACTATTTTACAACAAATAGTTGTTACATATAAAACATTAAAAAAGAAACAGGCAAAGAATACTCTTATAATTTTGAGCGAAACAGCCTATAAAAAGTATCCAAACACTTTAAGATGCAAACATAAGTAATTTTCGCGACTGCTTCAAAGAAATCGGTAATTTGAAATTTGTAACCTTTGTTTTTATTTCTAATTGCAGGATAGTTATATGTAATACTCGTGGCAAACCAAAATAAAAAAGGGTTGCATAACGCCCAAAATACGCGTTATACAACCCTTTAAAAATCCAATCAAAAACAATATTATTCTTTGACCACGACCAGTGTCCTAGACACCGTTCCATCGCCTGTTTTTAAGATAATTCGATACAAACCTGGTGCAAATTCCGCAACTTGTAGCGTAGTTGTACGCTGGTCATTAGCAACCACTTGCTGCTGTACCAACCTGCCTATTTGGTCAAATACCAACAAAGCGCCGCCATTGGCATCCACACCTTCTATACTCATGGTTACGGAATATATAGCAGGATTAGGCGCAATGGTTAAGCCAAGACTGGTTTTGTGGTTTATGGTTTGCAGTGCTTCTAACTCCTTGTTCCTATCTTCCAAACCTTCATTACCCATGCCGCTGCCACAATTTACGGTTACGGTGAATGAACAACTTGCGCTTTGTCCATTAGGCGCAACTGCTCTAAAAGTATTGGTCGTAACACCCGCAGGGAACGCTGAACCGCTAGCCAAACCTGTGAATAAAAATGGTGTTAGCGAACCCGCACAGTTGTCGGAAGCAGTGGCATTAGCGAAAAATACCGTACTCATACACGGAGTGCCGCTACCAGATACGATTATGGAGGGCGGGCAATTCACCACTGGTGGCTGGTTATCTGTCACCGTTACAACCATTGTGCAGCGGCGGGTATTGCCCGCAGCATCGGTGGCTTGGAACACTACATTACTATTGCCCAACGGGAAAGCAGATCCGCTGACCAATCCACTGATTCGGATTGCTGTACCTGTTGTAGGTGCGCAATTGTCCGTGAAAGATGGATTCATATAAGTTGCCACAGCGCTGCAAGTGTTGGTTGCTGTGGATAAACTCATTGCCGCCGGGCAAGTCATGGTGGGTGCTTCGGTATCGTTCACAGT
>JAAFHO010000178.1:5493-9167 GCA_013297575.1 Chitinophagales bacterium | reverse complement strand
AATTAGCACTTCCTCCATTACAAATTGTGCTAGTTCCTGAAAGTATGGAAGCTGTTGGAGCACCACTGCAATCAAAGCCACCCGTAAAATCACTAAACGAAGTAACGGCCGATCCTATAAAAGAATCGCCAGATGCACTACTGGTGGGATATGTCCAATTAGGGTTGTCAAACTTCGCCGCTTTCACGTCTGATGCTAATAAACCGCCTGCAAGATCACTTGGAAGGTAGGTAAATTGGCTGGTACATGTAAACGAAGCAACAGATGCATTGGTTATTGTCCAATACCTATTTAATTTTTTAGTCGTGTGTAATGTAGTGCCGCTGTAATTTGGATGGCCTCCATCGGTAGTATTTACGGTAAGATTTCCTGCCGTTCCTACAGCACTAAAGTTAATTTGTACAGGTGTATAGCCACTACCATTACCAACAGGGAAATGATAATTATTAGCACCTGTCGAAATATTACGTTGAAGTTGACCATTTACATGGCCACTTGTGTATATAAGATCGTTTGCTACACCTGTATGTCTCAACGTATTTGGTCCTGTATTAAATATACCCGAAGTAAGGGTTAATATACCTTGTACTTCTACATCAATAGCATTCAAGGAGCAACCTGTAGCGTTATTTAAAGTAAAATTATCAAATTGAGTTAATGTTGTTCCGCTAATTGTTTGAGCGCTTGTGCCATTAAAAACAACGGCGCAATTATCATTACTAGCAGTAAAGGTGGCCGTACCATTATTAATAAAATTACCTCCAATATTTAATAGGTGGCTATTTGCACCTGCTGCATTGGTGATCGTAAAGGAAGCACCAGAAGCAATGCGCATATTGCCCAATACGCTCAATGTTCTATCCGTCGTTGAGTTAATAGTGAGTGTTGCTCCTAGAATCCTCAAATTGCCATTTACTATCCTGTTTGCTTGAATTGTTTTTGTGCCGGTGCCATCAATCGTTAAATTGCCATAGGCACCACCAGCAGGATTTCTTACATTCTCATTGCCCCCATCATATACAACAGTACTATTGGCATCCAAGGTACCTAGTGTGGGCAAAGTAGTATTCGTCAATGTTAAAGTAGCGCCTGATGCAACATCTATGGTACCACTCAAACTATTGCTAGCAGGAATCGTAAAATTAGTTGCATTTATACCATCTCCAACCACTACTTTTGAATTGCTACCACTTACTGTCCAGTTATTGTTTAAATTAACAGAAGGGGTATTTCGGATATTGAATACTTGGTTATTTGCGGTAAAGTTTGCAGGAGCAGTACCAGTACCATTAAGATTTGGGCCCCAGTTACCAAGGGTTGTTAGTGGCCCACTACCATCATAGTAAAAATTGGTTTGCCCCCATACCCCACCAGCCCAAAACAAGCCAGCCACTACCAGCACCCCATTACGGCCACCAGTACTCGTCAAAAAAGAAAAAAGGGATGAAATGCAATAGTGGAAAGGGCCAACCATATTTGGTTGAGCATAAAAATGTTTCATGAGTAAATTAATTTAAAGGTGTAAAGTTCGGTTTAACAATTAAAGATGAAGGGATTAAACACTTTAACATAGACTTATACACTGGGGGGGAGTGTACAAACACGGATAAAATAGCATACTAAAAAGGGTGAATGTGTGGACTAGATCGGGACAATCTTCCATTTAACACTAGCCGGATGGAACGGACAGCAAATACTGCTCGCCAATTGTTATTACGCTATTTTGAATGAAGTATATGACAATTGTTGTTCAGAATAAAAAGTCACAATACGCCAAAATCAGTGTAAAGGAACTCATTTTATTTTAACTAAAAAATATTTTAACATTTGGATTTAGTCTATACTAATAAAATATGCTAAAAAAACCTCTTTTTTATGCTATATTGGTCAATAAACAAAAAAAAAGAGAACAGTATTTGTGAAAAAATATTCATAACGCATTTTTGAAATGCATAATGCTTTGTTGAGAATACCAGTTTGGTTTGTTTCATAAATCAACTATTTTCCTCAAAATTGCACAATTTAATTTAAATCTTTTTTGTACACGAAAGTAAGAGTAGTTTTTTTGGTACGGCTTTTGATATTAAAAAGTAGTAACTCAAATAGATCTAACTGTACCAAAGCAACAATAAATTATTCTTTTGTTAAGTTCATACTCAACAAAATGCTGTATTCCCATTACACCACTCTTTCAAAATGCGCTAATTATACAAATACTAAATTTTGCGACACCAGTATGTAACAAAATCCAGTATATTTGCCCGATCATGCAGCGACTTAATTGATTGCCAAATCTATTCAATTACTTACTTTTAAAAACACTATTTTAATAATTTAAATCCAAAAGTTATGAATCTACTTCAACGTTTATCCGGCTATATAACCGTTTTGACAGTTTTCCTTGTTTTATGTTCGAGTACGGCCTTTGGGCAAGCATGCCCTGATCCCGTAATTACCCAAAAACCAGACCCAATATGTAATCCGCCAGTAGAACTGACGGTCTCGCCCATAAATACTTATATCAGTTATCTTTGGAATAATGGAGCCACCACAAGCAAACTGAGTGTAGCGGTTTCTGGTACTTATTCGGTGACCGTTAAGTGTCCTGATGGATCGGCTAAAACGACCTCAATTACAGTAACAGTACCCAACAGGGTTGCTCGGTTTACTTCGAGTATTTTACGCCCTTGCCTCCTAGGTGATAGCGTATTGATTAATATTCAATTGGCTGGTGTCCCTGTATTACCTGGGCCCCACGAATTCATGATTATATCTGGTTTCAACGATACTATCATTTATAATAATGAATCGGCACCATTTGCGTTTTGGGTAAATCCATCGGTAATCACTACCTACCGCCTTGTCACTGCAAAAAGCCTGATAAGTGGTTGTTCTTATCCAATTGGTGCACCAAATAAAGTTGTCGTTACTCCTGTATTTCAAGATGAATCTCAATTTCCTATGCTAGAAGGAGATTTGTTTTATTGCAAAGGCTCACAAACTACACTTTCCCTTAATTTGTCCCTTGATCCTGATTCCATTCTATGGACAAACCAACCAACCTTCAATACTCAATCGCCAACCTTTACTACTGGCGTACCTGGCCCATATGTTGTCAGAACAGTTTATGGTAACCAATGCAGTATTTCCATACCGTTTGAAATTGAAGAAATAGCACCTAAACCTGTTATTCAGGGCGCTTTTGTATGCATAGGTAATCCAAGTACTATAACCACCACAGAGCCGTTTGTCGAATACGAATGGTCTAACGGTGATACCGGCCCAATTGCAACAGTGGATCAACCAGGTCTATATACCGTTACTATTACTGATACCAAGGGGTGTACTGGTTCCGCTACCAAATTCCTTCAAGGCGCACCTTTGCCTAACCCCATCATTAATGGCCCTGAAGTACTTTGCTCCACCCAGCCCAGTATTAACCTCGTTGCCAACGCACCCAATATCGTCAATTATTCTTGGTCAACAGGTGCAACATCCATTAATATCTTTGTTACCGAAGGCGGGTCTTATACTGTTACAGTTACCGATACAAAAGGCTGTACCAACGAAATTACCCAAAATGTAGAGGCCATAATGACACCAACGGCTTCTATGCTGGCCACACCACTCTGTGCAGGGGGAAATGTCACTTTAGATCCAGTCACATCCAGTGA
>JAAFHO010000178.1:0-5483 GCA_013297575.1 Chitinophagales bacterium | reverse complement strand
CCACTACTTCTACGATAACGATAACAACATCTGGGCTATACCGCGTAACGGTATCTGATCCTTCACTCTCTTGTAATACAACTACTTTTACACAGGTAACGGTAGTTCCATTGCCAGTTGCTACCATTACTACCGCCACACCACAGTTCTGCGAGGGCAAAACGGCCACTTTAATCGCCAGTGGCCCGGGTACTTTTGCCTGGTCAACGGGTATCACTGGTGCTGTACTCAATACTACTGTAGGCGGTACTTATACCGTTACCATTACGAACTCAGTGGGTTGTAAGAGTACAAGTTCAAAAACAGTTACTTTGGTGGAAAAACCAAAGCCTCAAATAGTAGGTCCAAGGTCACTTTGCGGTAAAGATTCTATTCTCCTTAGTGTAGGATCATTCCCCACTAAAACTTGGTCCACGGGAGATACCAGCAGTGCCATCTGGATCAAAAATATAGGAAATTATAGCGTTTTGGTTGCTAATTCCTTTGGTTGTACGGGTACTGCTTTTGCCAATATTACGGTCTCTACACCGGGTACAGTCGCAGTTGCAGGAGCAGGGTCATTGTGTAATAAAGACTCATTGATCTTGGTAGCATCTGGGCCTTTTACCAATTATGCTTGGAATAATGGTGTCAAAAATGACTCACTTACCGTAAAAACAGGTGGAGATTATACCGTTTTGGCTACTGACGCATTAGGTTGTACCTCCAGCAAATCTGTTAATATCGGAAATGGTGGCAATTTTGTAGCCGCCGTAGGTTTTAAACCCTTGTGTAACCAAACCGTCCGCCTCGAGGCTGATCCTAGTTTTTCGGCTTACTCTTGGTCTTCAGGTAGTACCCTCTCCTTTGAACAAACGGGTACACTCGGTACTTATACGGTTACTGTAACAAATGCAGATGGCTGTACTTCCACTTCTTCTTATGCAGTTACTGTATTGCCTCAAGCACCAACGCCTTCTGTTACTGCGCCACAGGCCATCTGCCCGGGTACTTCAGGTACACTTGCACTTACAGATACTTACCCAGGCATCGCTTGGTCAACTGGCTCTAATACTACAAGTGTATCCATTAATCAATCGGGCATTTTTACGGTTACAGTTACCGACCAATATGGCTGTACTGGCAATAAGGAAGTGACCGTTGGTGCATTTCCTGTACCACAGGTCGATATTGCTGGTTCAGCAACGATTTGTAACGGTACACAGTCTGTCTTGAGTGTGGGTGGCACTTATGCCAGCATTCAATGGAGTACAGGTGTTGCAACGGCTTCCGCCACCATTGCTGCGGCAGGTACATATACGGTTACAGTTTCCAATAATAATGGCTGTACCGCCACATCTACCACAACAGTGACTACGGCTAATTTCCTAACACCCAATATTGCGTTAGATCCTTACGCTTGTAATAACCAATTGTCGCTCAATGCAGGCAATAGTTATAACACTTATTTGTGGTCAACAGGTGCTACTACAAATACCATCGGCATCACACTAGCCGGTAATTATACGCTCACAGTTACAGATGATTTAGGATGTACCGGAACTGCCACTCAAAATGTTACATCCATTCCAACTACGCCTACATTGGCAATCCAAGGCGAAATTGTATTTTGTAATAATATCGGCACTGATTTAACGGCAACGTCAGGTTTCAATACCTATCTTTGGAGCAATGGCAATAATGCCAGCCAAATTAATGTATTTACTTCTGCTAATTATACGGTGACCGCTACGGATAGCAATGGTTGTACCGCTACTGCTGTGACTGGTGTTGTAGCACTTGCTGCGCCAACGCCTGCTATATCTGTGTTGCCTAGCGAATGTAATGGATTACTCAGCCTTAGTTCAGGCGGGCCATACACTTCTTATTTGTGGAACGATAATAGTTCCGAATCTACTTTAATCATCGCAACAGAAGGTGCATATACCGTAACGGTAACCAACGCACAGGGATGTACAGGGGTCGATAATATTCAAGTGACCAATATTCCAGATCGTCCAACAGTCGAAATTACAGGTGCTAACCGTATTTGCCCCAATGGCACAGGTACAATATCCGCTTCTACGGGTTTCATTAGTTATTTATGGTCAAATGGCGACACATCGGCTGATATTGTTGTAAATGAGGCCACTACATATTCAGTAACTGTAACGGATATTGTTGGCTGTACCGCTACTTCCGAAATTCAAGTGGAATTATTGGACGCGCCGACACCCGACCTTGGACAAGAGCCATACACCTGCAATGGTAATATTACACTCTCGGTAGGTGGTGTTTTTGCCGCTTATAATTGGTCAAGTGGTGGTATTTCTAATACTGAAACTGTCAATACGCCTGGACTTTACACCGTTACAGTAACGAGTGTAGATGGTTGTACGGGTACTACGGCACAACAGGTAACGATCCCAACTGCACCGTCTACTCAAATTACGCAAACACCTGCGGCTAATAATACCGTAGATTTGAGTACTGGTACAGGATTCCAGTCTTACAACTGGTCTAATGGTAACCAAACCATCAGCACCAATGTGGCTACTAGCGGTATTTACACCGTTACAGTTACAGATAGTAATAATTGTACGGCTACAGCCACAACGTCGGTTACTATTATTCCTCCACCATTGACTGTATTGTCGAACCCAACTTCGATTAGTTGCTTCAATGCCAACGATGGTACACTTACATTATGTATCAATGGTGGTCAATCACCTTATACGATTGTTTCTGCTCCGCCAGTACCATCACAAGGTACATCAACCGCAGAATGCACACAATTGGTTACTTATTCTGGCATACCAGCGGGCGGCTTCTCTTGGTCGGTAACCGATGCGAATGGTACGGTATTTAGCGATATTGCGCTATTCCCCAACCCATCTGCTATTAATGCAACTGCAGCAGTTACTTTAAGTACGATTACGGTATCGGCTACTGGCGGAACACCTGCGTTAGAATACAGCATCGATGGTACCAATTACCAAAGCACTGCAGTATTTACCAATGTTCCCAACGGTACTTATACGGTATCTGTGCGCGATGCCAATGGATGTATCAAAACTATACCCGGTGTAGTTGTATTGGTATCTGGAACAACGGATTTGGTTCGGGATTGGAAAGTACAAATCTTGCCAAATCCGTCTAATGGTTTCTTTACTTTAAAAATGGATAATTGTGGCTCCGATCAAATACAAGTAAGTATTTTGGATATCGCAGGACGCTCTATCCGTCAGTTACAATTGAATACCGACAATTGCTATCAAGTAAGCCAAGCCATCGACCTGAGCGATGCGCCTGCTGGATCTTATTTGGTTCAGGTACGCACAGAAAATGCTGCTTTGGCATTGCCAGTGGTGATTGTTAGGTAAGTATAATGCATTAAAAGAGGCCGAATCATGGGTAAATTAACATTTAGCATTTAAAATTAAAAATGAATTAAATGTTAATTTACGTCTGATTCGGCCTCCATTAAAATAACTTCTACATAACTAGATCGGTTACCATTTGTGCAAACAACCACCTAAAACCGAAAACAAACCCCGCCCTTCAACGCAAAAGGTGTTCCTGGTGTATAATGGATCTCGGTCACCGATGCGGGTTCATCCCTCAAACGCGATTCAGTAGCAAATTGCGCCTCTTTCCAATACGTGTTAAATATGTTTTGTACCGAAAAACTAATCTCCAAGGGGCGTTTATTGCTCGAAAACTTAGGGAAAAGAGACAATTGCGCATCCATTAAGCAATAACCAGCAGCAGTAAGTGAATTGTCTTCATTGGCCGGACGGTCGCCCAACCAACGCATCCTTAAACTACCTTTTATACCCGATTTTTGTACCGTTAAACCACCTACACCCGTATGAACAGGTGCCAATGGTACGCGCTGCTCTCCTTCCGGCTCATCTACAAATCGAGCATGCGAAAACGTATAATCACCATCAAAAAACAACCAAGGGGCAGGCTGCCACCGCACGGAGAGATCGATTCCCCTGCGGCTCCCTTTTCCCCCTGGCTCTACTATACCTTCATCACCAACATATACAAACTCTTGCTCTGACGCTAAATTCCAACCCGTTACCTGCAATAAAATACTGCGCAATGGCTTGTAAATCAAACCAATATCCTGTCCCCATGCGCTGGGTAATATTTTTTGATCGGGGCTATACAGCACTACTCTGGTATCATTGGAGTGAAAGCCTCGGCCTGTCCGGAAATAAAACTGTATTTTAGGGCTGGCTTGCCATTGTAGGTTGAATTTTGGGCTCACTTGACCCCGTGTTGTGTGTAGGTTTTGATACACACTATCCAATGCGTTGACATAATTGTACTGGAACTGATCCGCACGAACACCCGTATGCAACGATAGGGTAGGGGTAAGTTCCAAGCGTATATCGGTATATAATGCAGCATTGGTTTCTTGTACATCACCCAAAGCAATGTTAGACAACACCGTGCGTCTATTACGGGTACGGCTCAACTCGTTACCATTTATAACATCTGAGCGCAACTGTACCCCCGATTCAATGCTATACGGGCGACCCGCAAATCGATCCTGATAAGCAATACTCCCTTTATAACCCGTCATCAATCGGTCTTCTTTCTGCCTGATTTGATCGCCATATTCGGGATCGTTGAGGAAAAACGTAAAATTAGAGTACAGTTCAAATTGATATTTAGAAGCATAGAACTGGTTCTTTATCAATGTCTTATCCGATAAAGTATAATAGTGGATCAAGTTGATATTGCTCCTTTTTGTAGCACCTCCCTCAGTGGCATCAATAGCACCAAAACGGCCAATTTGTCCACTGCGTACTGCTCTTTCGGGAATCTGCCCCGATGCAAGCCAAGAACTGGAAAAATGGGATAAAGAGACATTCAATGATTGTTTTTGATCCAATACTTGGGTCAATTTTGCAAAATAGTTACTACGCCGCAACGACTGTGGCGCATCAAAATAGGCATTGGTAAACAATTGTTCACTGGCAATATAAGCCGAATTACCCTTTGACGCAGCATTGTTACCTAATAAGTTAACAGCGGTCATCATTCGGTAAGTATCAAATTGACCCGCTTCTAATTTGAACATATTATCCGAAAGTACATTCGGCGTTTCAAACATAACCTGACCCGCTGTGGCAAAGTTTCCTACACGAGCATCATACGTACCTTTTTGAAAATCAACGTTTTGTACTAATTCTGGAATAATAAAGTGCAAATCGGCATAGCCTTGCCCGTGCGCATGCGAGACCATATTTACAGGAACTCCATCGGAAAAAAGTGCAATATCTGTACCGTGGTCAATATCAAAACCACGCAAAAAAATCTGTTCTGCTTTGCCTCCACCGGCATGTTGGGCAATAAATAAACCTGGAACCGACCGTAAAATATCTTGCGCGGATTGTATTGGGCGCAACTGAATATCCAATTGGCTAATACTTTGTAGGGCATCGCGCTTTTGGGCATTAATTTCTACATCCGCCAGTTGTAATGCT
>JAAFHO010000177.1 GCA_013297575.1 Chitinophagales bacterium | reverse complement strand
TACATGGACGGATCAAATAAACCTTTTACATCTGCGAGGTAAGTAAATTTAGGTGTAAGTAACCGTTGGATTTCATTATTGTTGATGCGCTCTGCGGTTGCATTTCTAGCGCATAGGGTAATATAGCCTTCCGTTTCTGAAAAATTGGGTTCGAATCTTTCATTCAAATCTTCCAAATCGTCAAAATCTGCATTTTTTAATCGAACCGCTTCTAATAAGCGCAAAAAATGACGCGAGTCTTGTCGATATACTTTTCGCAATTCTAGGTGTTCTATTTGAAACTGCCCTTCTTTCATCACATTGGCAGAGAAAAAATAAGGCGAATCATAATAATCTTGGAAATAGGAACGCTCCACAGGATCATTGGTCACGACTGGGGGCAATTGGAACAAATCCCCTACAAAAATCATTTGAACGCCACCAAAAGGTTGGTAATTTTCGCGGTTACGGCGCAAGAAAATATCAATCCCATCCAATATATCGGCACGTACCATCGAAATTTCATCAATAATCAGCACTTCCAAGTTTTTGTAAAGCCGCAGCAGGTCTTTTCTTGTCGTTTTTTTTCCTGCTTCCTGAGCGGTTAGGATACGAGGTGGAAATCCAAAAAATGAATGAATTGTTTGGCCAGACACATTCAGCGCCGCAACGCCAGTTGGAGCCAAAATAGCCATTTTTTTACGCGTTGTTGTTTTAAATAAACTTAACAAAGTACTTTTGCCCGTTCCCGCTTTACCTGTCAAAAATAAACTTGTTTTCGATTTTTCGATCAAATCCAATGCGTATTTAAAGTCATCGCTGAGTACCAATGGTGTTTTTAACTGCATGGTGCAAAATTATGTAGCCTTGATGAATTATTATCGTCTAATTGTGCGTTATATACTTAATCAGTAAAATTACTTTACACTTTAACTTATAATTGAAAAGCGCGATCTTTGCGGCGGGAATGAATATGATCCATATTTCACTCCAAACAATGCAAAAATATCATTTAAGTACTTATGAAAAAATACACTTTTTTAAATTTCATCCTCCCCTTATTACTACTTACCGTCACGCTAAATGCCCAACAATCCTCTAAAAGTAAATCAAAGGATCGTTTTAGGGAAAAAGATAGCCCAGAAAACAAAGTAACCGTCCGTAATGTGACTGAAATAAATACCAAATCCACCGATTACAGCCCTACCTTTTACCAAAACGGGTTAGTATTTGCCTCCAGTTCCAAAAAAAATGGTGCTCAGGACAAAAATACAGGTGAAACTTTTTCAGAACTCTACTTCGCCCCTTTTGATCCGAATGGAGCACCAACTGCTCGCCAAAATTTCTCCTTGGATATTAATTCCAAACTACACGAAGGCCCCGTTACTTTTAGTCGGAATTTTAAGACCATGTTCTATACCCAGAACAATCAAAAGGGCGGTGTACAAAAAGCAGATCGGGATGGTAAAATTAGACTTAAGATTTACGAAGCCAGAAAAGGGCAGATTGATTGGATACCCAAAGGCGAATTGCCTTTTAATAGCGATGACTATTCCTGCGTTCACCCATCTTTGAGTGCCGATGGCAAAAGGCTCTATTTTTCATCTGACATGGCTGGTGGTTTAGGTGGTTTTGATATTTATTACAGCGACAAACAAGCAGATGGCTCATGGGGAACTCCGGTGAATGTGCCGGATGTAAATACTGAAAAATCTGAATTATTCCCGTTTATTCACCCAAATGGTACTTTATTTTTCTCTTCTACCGGCCACGAATCTAACCTTGGCGGGCTTGATATATTCTTTTTAGGTACCGATGCTGAAACGAAGAAACCAGTGGTTTTTAACATGGATAAGCCCTATAATTCACCCGAAGATGACCTTGGGTTTATTATTAATGATGAACTCAACAAAGGCTTTTTTACCAGCAATAGAAAAGCAAATGAACAAGGAATAAATGGCTCCATTGGGAAAGACGATATTTGGATGTTTAGTATTGAACAAGGTATCCGACAGGTGAGACCAACTACGCGAGAAGCAACCATTGTAGTCACCGATGGTAGAACAGGAAACCCCGTTTATGGTGCCGAAATAAGGGTACTTAAGTCTTCTGGTGAAGGTTTTGTTGACACGGACAACAGCGTTTATGAACTAGATTTGCAACCATCGCCTGAAAACCCTACGGTATATAGTATGCAATTGAAACCTAAATCTGCGGATAAAATGCGGAGCGCAGACTATCATACTGATACAAAAGGTAATGCTGATGCTGACTTTTTGCGCTTCAGGAGTTATATGTTATTGGTCAACCACCGCGACTATCAATTGTCCCAGCAGTTGGTAAGTATCGAAGACGAAGAAGGAAAGGCAATTATAAATATTAAGTTGAACAAAGCACCTGATTGCCACCGCGCTAGTGGAACTGTTTTGACGGATCAATTGGGTACGCGAATTGGCAATGCCAATGTTAAGTTTGTCCATAAAACGACCAATAAAACCCAAACCGTGCGTACCAATTTGAATGGAGAATACGATATTTGTCTCAACGAACCCGGAGAATATTTAGTGACAGTAGAAAAAGCAGGTTTCCTATTGTCTAATTATAGTTTTGCAGCACAAAAAGAACGTACTGACCTACAGGAGGTCCGTTTAAGACCGACCAAAATAGGTGCAATGCCTAAAGAAGAGTCGCCATTAGCCAATGGTATCCAAAATGGATCATTAATCGTTTTGGATAAAATCACTTATGAACCCAACCAAAGAACATTAAATAGTACGGCCATTCGTGCGTTAGATGGACTGTTTGAATTGATGAGCCGTTACCCAGAAATGAATATCGAACTCATTGCGCACACAGATACCCGAGGAAATGCAGCCACTAACCTTGATATTTCAAAAGAAAGAGCAGAAAATGCTCAAGCGTATCTGGAATATAGGGGTATCAAAGCCGCACGTATCCAAACATCAGGAAAAGGTGGTACAATGCCGCGCAATCGCTGTGTGGCAGGTGTTAACTGTAGCGATGAAGAACATTTGACTAATGTTCGCTTTGAAGTTAAAGTTAGTTTTTCACAACCCTAAATTCACCATAAAACATTCATAATGAAAGGTTTATTTGTTTTTATTATAGGAATCTTTAGTTTTGTATTCAGCGTGGTTTGGATGCTTGCAAAGGCATTTGGGAACATTGCAGCGCAGCCTGGATCCCGACAATGGGATGCATTAGTGAATCGGCTTCGTTCCGTGCTGGAGAAGGAAAAGACTCAGCTTATTCCTTGGGATGGTAAAGATTTGATGCCGCTGCTATCTTTGGGTAACCTCAAAAACCATAGCAAATGGTACGAAACGGGCAATACCAGAAAAGGCACCATCGATACTATTTACCAAGAACCGGTGATCGCAATTGCCGAAATCGGTCTTGGTAAAACAACCATTGCAGTTGCCAAAACAAGTAACCAAGAGTTTGTTTTTAGAATAAAAGAAAAAGATGTTGAAATATGGGTCAATAGCCAGCCTTATGCCGTGTTATCGGGAGGAGCATTATTGGCATCTGGCAAAAACTCAAAATTATTAGCACAAATACAAGCCAATGACGATGAGCGTTCGATGCCCGTAGCATTAGGTAATCAAACTACTTTGACTTTGAGCAACCCTGCATTACCACCATTGTCGCCCAATCCTAGAGCCATGCTCTTGCTGAGGGACTTGAACGCTGAAGAAGAAACCGCCGCTTTATCTTTGGCTATCTTATACCAATTAAGGAACGATAAAAAATAGTTTTAATTATATGAAAAAATTACTCATAGGCTTTGCTGTCCTACTCGTATTATTGTTGGGTGCTATGGTATCCATTCCTTATTTCTTTAAAGACGAAATTGTTGCTGCCATAAAAAAAGCAGCCAATGACGAACTTACGGCTCAACTCGATTTTGAGTCTGTTGATATTTCGCTTTTTCGTGAGTTTCCAAAATTGGCGGTTGGACTCAAAAACCTCTCTGTTATCAACGGGCCGGGGCCATTTGCCAATGTACCCCTACTCAAAACAAAACAACTGGATGTAGCCGTTGATCTTTGGGCTGCAATTTTTGATAACAATATCATAATCAAAGGTTTATCAATAGATGAGCCAGAAATGAAGGTATATGCGCTCTCGAATGGTGCAGCCAATTACGATATTACCAAACCTGCTCCGCCCACTACCACTCCTATGAGCCCGATTAAACTCGAATATTATGAGATTAAAAACGGAAATATTCTATACGACGACCGTGGACTCGATATGGTACTGGAGATGAAAGGACTTAATCATAAAGGAAAGGGCGATCTTGCAGCCGATATTTATGATTTTGTGATGGAAACCCGCGTTCAGCAACTTTCAGTCAATTATGGAGGCGTTCAATATTTGCGCAATGCCAAAGCAGATTGGGATGCAACTATTAATGCCGACATGGGTAAAATGCGCTTCACCATGAAGGAAAACAAGGCCAAAGTAAACGATTTGACCCTCAATTTAGATGGATGGGTTGAAATACCAAATGAGACCGATATTTTGATGGATCTTACCTTTGGAACACCTAAAAACGATTTTAAATCCTTTTTGTCTATCATTCCTGGTGCTTATACCCAAGATTTTAATTCTGTTAAAGCCGATGGAAGTATTGCATTTTCTGGCGCTGCTAAAGGGAAATATAATGAAACCGTTTATCCAAATTTTCAATTAAAACTAAATGTAAGTAATGGGAATGTACAGTACCCTACCCTACCCCTTGGTATAAGTGGGATAAATGTAGATGCCTTAGTCAATTCGCCTGGCCCATCTTTGAATCCAATGACGTTGGATATTTCAAAATTTGCATTAAAAATTGGGTCTAACCCTTTGGAAGGTTATTTTAAATTAAAAACTCCAGTTACGGATCCAACCGTTGATACAAAGATAAAAGGTGTCCTCAATTTGGCAGAATTGTCCAAAGCATTTCCGCTGGAAGGCGTTACGACCTTGGCCGGTATTATCAATGCAGATATCATGATGAAGGCCGCCATGAGCCAAATTGACGCTCAAAAATATGAAGAAGTGAATGTTGCAGGCACATTAGGCATCCAAAATATGACCTACTCGGCCAAAGGTAGTCCAACAGTCCACATACAAACATTACAATCTGAATTCTCACCACAAAAAGTAACGGTTAGTAATTTTACTGGAAAAATCGGGAAAAGCGACCTTAGTGCTAATGCCAATATTGACAATGTTTTGGCCTATTTTTCAACCAATAAAACCATGACAGGAACGCTTAGTTTCTCTTCTAACTTATTGGATGCCAATGAAATGATGGGGACTGAGCCTGCTACCACCACCACCGTTCCCAATGATGTACCAGCCGCTACAGAAAAGGCATTTGATCGTTGGGATTTTAATGTGGATGGCAAAATTGGCCAATTGCTCTACGAAGATTATAAGATCAACGATATGCGGATGACGGGCCATTTTTTACCCAATAAAATGAGTATTTCTGATTTTGGCCTAAAAATGGGTGAGAGTGATTTATCGGGTAATGGCCAAATTGACAATGCTTGGAACTATCTATTTGATAATCAAACAGTTGTTGGAACGATCAACCTTAAATCCAACTATTTTGATCTCAACCAGTTTATGACCGATGAACCAGCCCCAGCGGGTCAGCCTCCGGTAGAAATGGGCGTTATTCCAGTACCAGAAAATATGAATATGACGCTCAATGCTGATTTCACTAAAGTAAAATACACCAATATGGATCTGAATAACCTCAATGGTGCTGTTGTTGTAAAGGACAGAACAGCCAATTTGAAAGACTGTACGGCTACGGTATTGGGTGGCTTGGTGGGACTGACCGGTGCATATAATACGCAGAATTTGGCCAAGCCGCTGTTTAATATGGACATGGCGATGCAAGACTTTAGTTTTAAAAACGCATTTTTGCAATTCGAAACGGTAAAAAAACTGGCACCTGTGGCGCAGTTAATGGATGGCAAATTCAACACTACCCTATCCATGAGCGGTTTATTGGGCAAGGACATGATGCCAGATTTAAATACTTTATCCGCTGCTGGATTTATTGAAACCATATCTGCTATTTTCAATAATTTTAAACCGATGAATGCTATCGGAGAAAAATTGAATATTGATTATCTGAAAAGGCTGGAATTGGCCAATACCAAAAATTGGTTTGAAATCAAGGATGGATTTGTAACCATCAAACCATTTGATGTAAAAGTAAGGGATGTTTCTATGATTATTGGCGGTAAACACGGTATTAATAGCGACATGAATTACCAAATTACGACTAAAATACCGCGCAAATCCCTTGGAACTGCCGCCAATAGTGGCCTAAGTTTTCTTTCCTCAGAAGCATCGAAGGTGGGTGTAAGTATCGCACAAGGTGAATATATCAATACCCGTTTCGATCTTACAGGCTCTTTATTCAATCCTAAAATGGCTGTAAAAGTGCTGGGTAGCGACGGACAAGCCACCATGCAGGATGAAATGAAGGCCACCGTTGCTGATTACACCCAAAAAGCAAAAGACAGCGTAACCAATGTGGCCAATCGAGAATTAGATAAGGCAAAAGAAAAAGCAAATGCTGCGGCAGATAAATTAAAAGATACCGTCGGTAAAGTGGTGGACAAAAAAGTGGACGAAGCCGCTAAAAAAGCAGCAGAATTGGCCAAAGAACAAGCCGGAAAAGTATTAGGAGGAGAAGCCGGCCAAAAAGTAGGCGACGCCGTGGGCGGTGCTGTTGGGCAAAAAGCAGGCGAGGTTATTGGTGATAAAGGCAAAAAAACAGTAGAACAGGCCCAAGATAAATTAAATAAATGGGATCCATTTAAGAAGAAGAAAAAAGACTAGATTTATGTTATTATTAAAAAGACCCTTGTTACGATAAGTCGCATCAAGGGTCTTTTTTTATGAATTAAACAGTCCGATAGGCTATGCCAAAATATTTGCCATATCGGTACGTTCGCGCACAATACGCACTACTTCGCTGATCGAAATACGATCCTGCTTCATTGAATCGCGTTCGCGAATAGTCACTGTGTCATTCTCGATCGTTTCAAAATCAATTGTTACGCAATAAGGCGTTCCAATCGCATCTTGGCGGCGATAACGGCGACCAATCGCATCTTTTTCATCGTATTGGCACAAGAAATGCAATTTCAAGCGATCAAACACCTCGCGTGCTTTTCCTACTAATTCTTCTTTGTTTTTAACGATAGGCAATACCGCACATTTAACAGGTGCGAGCGATGGCGCAAGGCGCAAAACAATACGTTTGCTATCTTCACCTTGTGCATCCGGTACTTGCTCCTCGGCAAAGGCATTGCTAAGAATAGACAAGAACATACGGTCGCAACCTACCGAAGTTTCTACCACATACGGCACATAATGCTCATTGATTTCAGGATCGAAATACGTTATTTTTTTACCAGAAAGGTTAGAGTGGCTCGATAAATCAAAGTCGGTACGCGAGTGAATACCCTCCAATTCTTTGAATCCAAAAGGAAAATCGAACTGTACATCTACTGCTGCATTAGCATAGTGTGCCAGGTTATCGTGGTCTTTAAATTTTAGTTTTTCGGCAGGTGTTACTGCTTTATGCCAGGCCATGCGTTTCTCTTTCCATTTTTCATACCACTCCATTTCGGTGCCAGGGCGTACAAAAAATTGCATTTCCATTTGCTCAAATTCGCGCATACGGAAAATAAACTGTCGTGCTACGATCTCGTTACGGAAGGCCTTGCCGATTTGTGCAATTCCAAACGGTATCTTTTGGCGCGTTGTTTTTTGCACATTAGAGAAGTTAACAAAAATGCCCTGCGCCGTTTCTGGACGGAGGTAAAGTTTACCTTCTTCACCGGAAATATTGCCCAATTGCGTAGAAAACATCAAGTTAAATTGACGCACATCCGTCCAATTGCGAGAACCAGAATCTGGATCAGCAATTTCCAATTCATCAATAATAGCCTTTATATCGGCCATATTTTCTTCCTTTAATGCTTTTGCAAGGCGTTTTTCTACATCAATGGCCTTTTGGGTGTATTCCAAAACGCGTGGATTAGTTTCGCGGAACATTTTTTCATCGAAGGACTCACCAAATCTTTTAGCGGCTTTTTCGACTTCTTTTTCTGCTTTTCCGTTCATTTTGTCAATTTCCCCTTCGATGAGTACATCGGCGCGGAAACGTTTTTTAGAATCCTTATTATCCACCAACGGGTCATTAAAAGCATCTACGTGCCCCGAAGCCTTCCAAATTAATGGATGCATAAAAATAGCACTATCAAGACCCACGATATTCTCGTGCATTTGCACCATAGCGCGCCACCAATATTCTTTGATATTGTTTTTCAACTCAACGCCCATTGGGCCATAGTCGTAAACGCCTCCTAATCCATCATAAACTTCCGAACTCGGATACACAAAACCGTACTCTTTACAATGCGCTACGAGGCGCTTAAATAAATCTTCTTGCATGGGTTATTTAATTTCGAGGCGCAAAGGTCGTAAAAAGAGGCTATACATAAGGTATTCAATCCAAGACTTTTTTAGGGAAATATTGTGATTATCTACTTAATCTCAATATTTCTAAACGAAAACACTATTTATGCGAGCCAAACAATAGTACCTTTGGCACATCCAATACGCTGTAATGCAAGAATAAAGCGTATTTCAGATTGAATTCATTATGCAAAAAGAGTGGTTCACAGAATGGTTTGATTCACCTTATTACCATATTCTGTACAAAAAACACGACGAGAAGGAAGCGCAGCGTGCCTTAGATAACCTATTAAGCGCGTTACACTTGCCCATCGGGGCTTCCGTAATGGATTTGGCTTGTGGTAAAGGCAGACATGCTAAATATTTGGCAGAAAAGGGGTTTGACGTGACGGGTTTGGATATTTCTCTACATAGTATTGAATTCGCTAGCCAATTTGAACACGAACACCTGACTTTTTTTCAACACGATATGCGGTTGCCCTTCAGGATCAATTACTATGATGCTGTGGTCAATTTTTTTACCTCATTTGGGTATTTCGATAATGATGCAGATCACCACCGCTCTTTACTTAATATTGCAAAAGGTTTGAAACCCAAAGGTTTGCTGTTACTGGATTACTTTAATTCTGATTGGGTACGCGCCAGTATAATCCCTGCTGAAACA
>JAAFHO010000176.1 GCA_013297575.1 Chitinophagales bacterium | reverse complement strand
GTACGAATGTATGCGACGGTATGCGCATTATTACAGGGATACCATGCTAAATGCTGAAAAAGTAGAACAAATGGAAGCACTGCGCACCCAATACGAAACAGCCCAAAAAGAAACACAAATCGAACTTCAGTCGGCACAACTTACGGCACAGCAACGCACAATATGGGGTACTGGTGCAGTACTGGTCATCGCTTTATTGGCAGGAGGATTACTTTTTAGGCTTACCCGTCAATTGCGCAAACGCAATACCGAAAAAGAGTTTTTGATTAAAGAAATACACCACCGCGTTAAAAACAACTTACAGGTTTTGTCCAGCCTCCTCCACCTGCAATCGCGGCAAATCACCGACGAAACCGCCCTCGATGCCGTGCGAGAAGGTCAAAATCGGGTAGATGCCATGGGTTTGATCCATCAAAAATTATACATGGGCAACAACCTTGCTGGTGTGGAAATGAAGGATTATCTCCGCGATTTGGGCGAAACACTGGTGGATTCTTTTGGTAAAGAAGCACAGGTAACCATTCATTATCAGCTCGATCCGATGCACCTAGATGTCGATACTGCCATTCCTTTAGGATTAATTATCAATGAATTGCTGACGAACTCCTTAAAATATGCCTTTCCAACGGGCACAAAAGGCGATATTACCCTGGCACTTTGGAAAGAAGATTCGAATAAACTTTGTCTCAAAGTAACCGACAACGGGAAAGGAACACTTGCCGAGGTTACCCCCCGCACAAGCACCTCTTTTGGCTATAATTTGGTGCAGATACTCAGTAAAAAACTGAAAGGAAAACCCGAAATAACCGCTAATGAAAACGGTTACGCTACCTTTATTCGATTTGAAGCCATAAAACTGGTTTAGGAATCAGTCAAAAGTGATAAGTTATTATTTACTCATTCCTTAACTGGGAAATGCGGTATTTTTACTGGTGTTTTCTGCGAATTCACTGAATAAAGTAATGTTTTAATGCCCCAACTGCTGTAACTTGCAGTATGGAAAACCCAAAACTATTGTTGCTAGAGACAGAGCCAGTTATCGCTGCGCATATCCTGAATTTGCTTGAATCGATCGGGTACGACACTTACCACGCTTCCAATATGCAAGAAGCGTTGGGGTGGTGCACCCAAAACAAGCCTCATTTGGCATTGCTCAACTTCCACCTTGATGGTTTGGCGGTAGCATTGGCATTACAAAACCAGTTTGCTATCAAAAGTTGTTTTGTTACAGGCTGCCGGCAGCAAGACATACTTTCTGATCCACGTTATTCCACCAATTTTGTGTGTCTCTCCAAACCATTTACCCCTGTGCAGTTCAAAAAAATGATGGCTCCATTCCTTCCCTGACGATTTAGGTATGCTTACTGGAAAAAACGGTATCTTCCCTGATTTTGCCCCCATCCCCCTTGCTTTGCGGTATATTTTTGTGTGATTTTCATTTAGACTATTCAAAAATTATAATTCCGCATTATGCAGTACACTACTTTTACATTCCAAACTATTATCAAGTTATTCACCGCACTGTTTTTGGTAGTATTGGCTACCGGATTGTATGCACAGGCTACCTTGTCGGTGCAGGGCGTTTTGACCAAATCCGACGGTACTGCCGTAGATGATGGTACCTATTCCCTCAAATTCAGGTTGTTTGACGACTCTACAGGCGGCAACCAAGTCCACACTGAAACCATTACAGTAGAAACCATTGGTGGTGTGTATAGCACTATTTTGGGAAAAAACAGTAGCAGCCCGCTTACGGCTTCTTTTAATAAAATTTACTACCTCAGTGTAGTGGCGGGCAGTACTGAATTATTGCCCCGCCCGCAATTGACCCATGCGCCTTATGCGTTGTCATTGTTGGGGCAAAGCAATAAATTCCCAAGTACTGGCTTAGTAAAGGCCGATTCAATAACGGTAGGTGGTAATCAAAAAGTAAGTGGTAACCAAACAGTAAGTGGTAATAGTTTTTTAAGTGATTTATCTGTTAGTGGCAATACAGTCGCCAATGGATGGATAGACGCAGCTGGTGTTGTTCAAGCTAGTGCTTTCACCACTAATCCGAACAACACTTCCGGATTGTTCCCCAATGGCAACTCCGAAGTTATTTTAAAAGCGGCTAACGTAGATGGTATAAGATTGACTCAGGATCGTGTTTTTATAAATAATCGTATAGTATCAAAAAAAGGTATTGATGGCGGTTTGGTGTTTGAAGATGCCCTTGGTTCTGGTATTGTTTCTTTAGAACCTAATGGATGCTCGATTTATGCTAACGGATATGAAATGACTAGATATGGGTCTAATGGTGCTACCTATTTCCCTTATGATGTTTTACTTCAAAAACTCAACAGTTCGTCAGGAAACTCTTCAAATGTACTGAGAAGAAGGATCAGCGATGGATTGATCCTAGTGGAAAACTCATCCCGCCGATACAAAAAGAATATTCGCCCTTTGGTGGATGATTTTCGGCTGATACTCAAGTCACAACCTGTAGTTTATACTGGTAAAAGTCCGGATTCAGAAGGTTTTGATGAAATTGGTTATATCGCTGAGGAAATGGACAGTATCGGTTTGGGAAGGCTGGTGATCAAATCGGGTGATGTTATTGAAAGTTTCAGTTACGATCGGGCTATTCTTTATGCTGTAGAGGTTTTAAAAATGCAGGATACAGCCATTACACAATTACAAGCGGAAGTAGCCGCACTCAAGGCCGAAAAAGCTAACTTGCACTCCGAAAACACCACACTCCGTACCGATAACGAAACACTACAAGCGCAACAGGCCAACTTTAGCAGCCAACTAAACGAATTATCCAAAAGAATGAAATTACTGGAAACCTCCAATGAGATGAAGAAAAGCGCGCCGGGTAAAAAGTAACTTGGCAACGCACTTCATAAGGAATGAAATCTAAAATAAAGGTATAGATTTCATTCCTAATTATTTTTCTTCATTTCTAATATTTCATCTCATGAAAAATAAATTAAATAGCAGGCTTTTGGCCGTGCTATTATTGCTGTTTATATCATTTTTAAACGCTTGGGGGCAAGCGGCCCGCGACCCCGAATGCTCTTTCGCAATTTCGGGTGATACGATTCCCAGTTCCGCATTTTTTAATTATGGGGCGGGGAGCAAAATGAAAAACGCCAATCGGCGCATGAAACTAACCATTGGTCAAATGGTGGTTGGTATTTCGCAAGGCGACAACTATAACACAAATTTCGGTTATTGGGCTGGTTTTCTAGTCGCACCTTATCCTGCAATGGTAAGGGCTACTCAAGGAGAACTCCTCGACCGGATTCAGGTATCTTGGGCACCCAATCCGCTGGGCCCTTTTGCCAATGGTGGATTCAAATTATACCGCGACGGTGTTTTTTTAGCATCCGTGGATAAAAACACGCGGAATTACAACGATTTTAATGTCATTGCTGGTCGCCCCTACAACTATGAGGTGCGCGGCATCAATGCCTATGGAGAAGGTTCGCCGGGCAAGGCCGTGGGATTCCAAGTGCCAAATGGTGTAGTAACCGGATGGGTGCGTACTACTAATAACAATGCTGTACCCAATGCCTTAGTTACCCTTATGCCCATGCAGGGTTTTTCGGCACTTTTTGGCACATTTGATGGAGCCTTTGCCAATGGCGATACCAGTACTGCTGGACACTTTTTACCGCTAAATAATAATGGAGACTGGACCCTTTCTTTTTGGGTTAAAAGCAAACAAGCAAGTGGTAATCCAGTCATTTTCGAAATGCCCTCGAATAAGCCCTTGATCGTTCGGTCTTTGAATGGTACTGGCATTGGGGTTACTGCTGGCGATATCAGTTTATCCGGCAATTTCAGCAGTAATACCATACAATGGCGGCATGTAACCATTACTTACAGTGCTACACAGTACAGGCTGTACCTCGATGGCGTATTGGCCGATTTAAAAAATGGGGTAACTATTTTAACCTCGCCCAAATTATTGGTCGGTGCCCGTTCTAGCCAGTCGGGCTGGGAAGGCCGCCTCGATGAATTGCGTATTTACCACCGTCGCCTCGACGAATTGGATATTCCCGAAATCATGGAAGGCACGGCCTCCTCACTTACGCCTGGGCTGGAATACTACTGGAAAATGGATGAGGAGCGCGGCACCAAAAGTTTTGATGTCCTCCACCGCAACAAACTGTATTTCTGCGGTGCTATTTTTAATGCCGACAGGCCACCCGTTCGCACTTCGGGCATGACCAACGATGATGGTTATTACCGTATTGAATCGGCCAGTTATGGCACAGGAATTACCTTCCTCGCACAGCCAATGAAAAACTTTTACCTCCATCGGGCTTTAAAATTCGTTCGGGAAGATGAGGATTACGCCACTTTATCCGATTTTTCGTTGCCCGCAAAAGCAACCATTGAAACATGGGTAAATAGTGCTGGTGCTAATGGAACACAAACCGTTCTTTCAAAAAAATGGTCGAGCAATAGTTTCCAGTTACAATTAATTTCCAATGGAACGGATAATAACATTGTTGTCAATTTTAATAACCAAACGCATAATTTTGGTGTATTAGGGCTGGGTTATCATCATTTGGCCTTTACCATAGATAGTTCGAGTGCGGGTACAGGCATTACCGCTTGGAAGGATGGTAATGCACTGGGCAATGTACTGATGCCTTCTTATTCAGGCAATTGGTCGGATCCGTCGCAGCCTTGGGTCGTTGGTGCGCGAAAATCAGGTACCGATTTTGTTGATTTTTTTGGAGGATTGGTGGATGAAGTTGCGGTGTATGACACAATCATGTCGGCTATTCTTATTCAACAGCACGCCCAAAATTCACGCGACCCTCAAGAAAAAAGGTTACAAATTTATTATGCGATGGATGAGGGTAATGGTAATCGGCTCAATAACGCTGGATCCATGCTCCTGAACGAACGAGGTATGTCATTCGGTACCGATTGGACGACTATGGCACCGAATCAAAGTACCACGCCACATGAATTTACACCAAAGACCCGGCAAGTAAGCCTTAATCCAAGTGTAACTTCGGTGGATCAGGTTGATTTTATTGATCGTTCGACGATACCCGTTTCGGGTTTTGTTCGCTACCAAAATACAGATTGTTTTGCACGGGATGTCGAAATTTTGGTCAATGGTACCTCTTTTAGTCCGGCTATTTATACAGACACAACTGGTAAATTTACCATTGATCTGGAACCCGGATCGACAGTGAATCTGCAACCCAAATATGAAGATCATGTGTTTTCCCCATCTTCTTGGGATTTGACCAATGTCATTAGTCCAGTAGCAGGTATTGTGTTTAATGATATCACAACACGGTCGATAAATGGTGTAGTGGCTGGTGGCGATTGTAAACTGCCCATTATACAAACCGGAGGAGCAAACTCAACCGTGTGTATCGTCAAAGCGCGTAGTTTGGATGGCTGTTATGAAAAAATATTCCAAATTACAGATCCTAATGGCGATTATAGTTTCCCAACATTGCCACCTATTAAAATGACGATTGCAGTGGTGGAACATTCAGACCCTACCATCAAAACAGCATTTCAAGTGCAAGGTGGTAAACAGGTAGATTTAACTAAACGCGATACTATAGTGGATTTTATCTACTATGCTCCACCACAGGTAGAGATTATCAGCGGTTTAGAACCCTTTAGCCCTACTTGCCCCACGATTGTTTTGGATAAAGGCTCTTCCTATACTGTCGTTGTCCGGTTAACAGAATTTTACCTCGGAGAAGGATGTCCCTTGGATACCGGAAGCCTTAGAATTATCAATGACGTGGCAGGTGCAGTAACGGATACAACGTTTAGTAGTACAACATTTTTGTATAAATTTAAGGCGGGTATCGTTAATCCTAGTCCGCCATTTTTACAAAATATCCAGTTTGTGGGCAAAAACGTTGCTGGCAATGAAAGCAGTTTGGTCAAACAGGTGTTGGTGACCGGATTGCGGTCGAAGGCCAATACATTTACCACCCAACTACCCGATGTACCTACTATGGTCTTGCGGGATCCGCCAGGAGATGGTAGTTACGCTTTTATTGAAAAAGATCAAAAAATGTGTAAGACACTCACTATCGAAACTCAAGGAGAGATTGGTGGTGGTGGTGGATTGGTTATTGATTTGTCACCAGAGGTGAATAACGTAGCGGCACCGTTGGGTGTCGGTGTTTGGACTGCAACGGGAGGAGGAGCAGTTATTACCATAGAAGGACAGGCCACCTATAATAGGATTTCGGAAAAATCATTTGAGTATTGTACCAGTTTTAACGAAAGAATTTCCACCAGCGCAGATGATCTAATTGTAGGAACAGCGGATAGTATAACTTATTATCCACCAGAGTCTGCTTGGGTAAATGGAGGTGACCTTTTTATCGGCGGCGGCTTAAATGTTGAGTTTGGGTTTGCGGATCAGGTCTCTTTTAATGATACCATTTGTAGCGGTAAAGTAGCGGTAAAACTGGCTGTTTCACCACAAAATTTTGCTACCCAATTTATTTACTCTGACTACCATATCAGAAACAATGTGATCCGGTATCTTGAGGCAATAGCCAACTCGCCCGATGTAAGCCAAGCAAAAAAAGATACCTGCGAAAAGTCTATTAAACTTTGGAATAAGATATTAAGCGATAATAAAAAGCAAATCCAGGCGGCTAAATTTAAGAAAAACATTTCTTTTGATGCAGGTATTGAGTACGAGTATTCGGAAACAAGTGATACCACGACTAACAGTTCTTCATTGGATGGCTTTAATACAGAAGGTTCTGTCAACCTTGCATTGGGATTCCAGACCCCCGGTGGTGTAGGAATTGATGCCAACGCTAAGATTATTTATTCGGCAAGTAGGAACGAAACCAATGGAACGAGCAATGAAAATAGCGTCACCACTGGTTATGTACTCGCCGACGACGATCCAGGTGATGCATTCACTGTAAATATAGCCATGGATCCGGTGTATAAAACACCCGTATTCCGCACCGTTACAGGGCAATCCAGTTGCCCTTGGGAACCCAAAACGGCGCACCGCGAAGGTAACAGCCTCGAATTCCGTGACGGTAGTGGGGCAATTGCACTGGATGTACCTTCCAATGAAGCAGCGGTATTCAAATTTACATTGGGCAACGAAAGCGAAACCAACGAAGCATGGACTTATGCCCTCACCGCTGGCCCCGAAAGTAACCCCGATGGCGCAAAAATATTCCTCAATGGTGCTGCATTGGACAAACCGATTTTGTATGCCATTCCTTATGGTGAATCTGTTCCGATCACACTCACGGTAGAGCGCGGCCCCGAAGCGTATAATTACGATAGTCTTGAAATCGTATTTTACTCTTTGTGCGAAGATGATCGTGCCAATGCGCTAGGTATTTTGCCCGACTTGGATACGATTCTTTATTCGGCGCAATACATCAGCGCACGTTTTATCGAACCTTGCTCGGAGGTGGATATCAATGTACCACAACAGGATTGGGTTGTATTTCCTGACCCAATCACCACCGGCCCAGACGATGTGATGCGCATCACGGTGTCGGGTTACGACAAAGTGCAGGATCAATTTGACAGTATTCGAGTGCAATACCGACGCTCCGACGGCGATGGCGCTTGGATCAATATTGTGCCTCCGGTGGATGCATTGATTAATAGTATTCAACCCGGTGCAGAGATTCTTAAAGCCAATCTAGGGCCGGTATTTACCCAATTCTTTTGGGATACCGAAGGCTTGGGCGATGGCCCTTACGAAATCAGGGCAGTATCGCTGTGTAGCGACGATGCTTCGGATAAACCGGGTTATTCTCATATCATTAAAGGTAAAATTGAGCGGCAACCGCCAAGTTTAATTGGTACGCCTCAACCCTCTGACGGGGTATATCATGTAGGTGATGAAATTTCTTTCACTTTCAATAAACACGTGAACTGCAACAAAATCAATCCAGTGGACAATGTGCAATTGTTCGATGCAACCACCAATTTGCCCATTGATATTGATATTACTTGTTTCGAAAACAAAATCATATTGAACCCCAATTTTCAAAATCAATTTTTTGAAAATCGTATTTTACGCGCAGAACTACACGATATTGAGGACAAAATAGGCAATAAATTGGTCTATGAACAATGGGAATTTTACGTAGATCGCAATGAACTGGCTTGGCTCACCGATAGCATTGGCATGACCAAATTGGAAGATGAAACCAAAACAGTAGTGGCCAATATCCACAATCGCGGCGGCTACCCCACGCCATTTAAGATCATTGGGCTACCTGATTGGGTACATGTAGTGCCCAACCAAGGTACATTGGCAGCCAATGAAATAAGGCCGATCAGTTTCACCGTTGACTCGACATTAGCCGTTGGACTATGGAGCGATTCGATCACGCTGCGTACCATTACGGGTCAAAATCCTTTCTTTATGGGAGGTGACGAGCAGTTGCCTTTAGGCGTTCGAGTAGTTTGTCGCCCGCCTAACTGGAATATTAATGCCAATTTATTCGAAAATACCATGAATATGGTGGCCGAATTGAATATAAAAGGTACTGTTTCTACCGACGTAGAAGATATGGTAGTAGCGTATATTGGCGATACTTTGGTCGGTCGTGCAAGGTTGCAATACATACCACAGGTAAACAAATACTTGGCGTATTTGACAGTTTACGGCAACCCCAACTATGTTTTGCTGCCTATTCGCCTCGAAATATGGGATGCTTCCGAATGCCTGCGGTATGCCGTATTGGAGGATTATTTCACCTTCCAACCCGATGTGGTTATTGGCAATCCATTGGCACCCCAAGTACTCCATACTACCAGTTATGTGGTGCGCGATGTGCCGCTTGGTTTTGGTTGGAACTGGATGTCGTTTAATCTGGAATTCCCCAATCCCGACCTCGATTCGGCGCTAGTAACCCTGCACCGCCCACAAAATGACCTGATGAAAGGGCAAAATGCCTTCTCTATCTACCTCAATGGTGGCGGTTGGCTCGGTTCGCTCAATACGCTGAACAATACAACGATGTATGTCTATCGCGCCGATGTACCGGATACGTTGCGCATGGTGGGCAATCAACTTGACCCATCTTCTACGCCTATTCCTCTGACGGTGGGCTGGAACTGGATTGGCTATATTCCCAATTATTCGTTGCCGATTAATGAAGCATTATCATCGGTAGATCGGAAGAG